>JBEBGK010000098.1:0-8560 GCA_040081515.1 Chthoniobacteraceae bacterium | reverse complement strand
GTGATGACCGGTGGATAAGCTTACGCAATTGAAGCGAAATCAAATTCAAGTTCCGCCGTCCATGCTTCCGAACACGCCCGCAAGCAATCGCTGGCACTGGCGGGTCTTGCTTCTGACCGTCCTGATCCCCAACGCGGCAATGTGGGTGTTCGGCAAGGTTTCAGGGACGCCCCGCCCGTTCTGGGATGTTGACTATTTCGCCGCTGCAATTGCGCTGGCTTTGCTGTCGCGCCCGGTCGCCGTCGTTGCCTTGCTTGCGGCGTTCATCCCGGATGTGCTGGCGATCACCCTGCCGGTTTTTAACGTGAATGATCTCGGCAGCAAATGGGAGATCGTTGTCATCGGCTTGAAGCATTGGCCGATTGGCAAACTCACTCTCATGGGTGGGACGCTGCTGGTCGTAATGACAATACTCGTCTATGGCACGGGTCGCAGGCGGCACGAACCGCGGCAGAGATGGAGGCTGGCTGGATATTCCGCCGCCGCGGCTTGTGGGCTGTTCCTTTTTGATCTTGGTGTCGTCCGCGGATTTCAAGTGGCCCCGGCAGAGGGGGCGACCCACGAATCTCGTATCGCCTGCACCCGTTGGGGGCGCGAATTGCTCTACTGGCATCGGCTTGGGACGACGTTCACGGGGCACGGAAAGGCGGCGTTCATGACCGTGGCTGAAGACAATGCCGTGACACGGAAGTATCTGACCGATCGTGGGATGATCCAACCTGGTGGCACCATGGGGGGGATCGAAACGATGTCGGGTGCGAAGCCCCATGTGTTGTTGATCATCGCGGAATCGCTGGGGTGTTTGAAGGCGGATCCCGGCAGGGCCGGGTTGTTCCAGCCGCTATTACGGCTTGCCGACAGGTATCATGTTGTCACCGGTGAAATCCCATTCACGGGTTCCACCTTCCAGGGCGAGATGCGGGAACTGGCGTGGAAGGTTCCCTACCGGCCTGATTTTGATCCCGCCGGAATTTCCTTCCTGCCGGCGGCATTGAAAAAATCCGGGTACAGGACAGTTTCCGTGCACGGGTTTGCCCCGTCGTTTTTTGACCGCTTCCGCTGGTATCCCGCCGCTGGTCTGGATGAACGCATATTCCTTGAGAACTTTGTGGCAAACCGTCCCGATTTTGAGCTTCAAGGCCGGCTTTTTTCGGGAGCGAGCGACAGGGACACGGTGAAAGAGGTGGAGAGGCAACTGCTGGCCGCGGATGAACAACGCTCACCGGTGTTCTTGCATTACATGACCCTTTCGGGTCATTTCCCCGTGGATTTGGATTACGCCGGGACCTGCGCAAACCCGCGCGTGGCCATGGAGGGCGCCCCGGCCGAGGTGATTGGGATGGAGCGAATTCAAACGAGCATGATTGACAGCATTGTGAAACTGTCCCGACTGCCGCTGGCAACGCCAATGGACATCATCGTGGTCGGGGATCACCCGCCTCCGTTTATCCGCGTCACAAGCCGTGACCAGTATCGAACTGGAAGGGTCCCTTTCATCATTCTGCGGAGCGTCAGTTTGGACTTGAAGCCCGGTGCCAACAACCCGGGCAAGTGACATCCGATGGAGCATGCAACCCCATTCCGTTACTTTCCGACTGGTAAACCCTACCATCGGCGATTCGAACCATGAAAATCAGTGACCATTACAGCGGCGAACGCGGGGAGCACTACAGTGCGCTCAAGCAAAGCGATCCCCTTGGCCCCGGATACGCCGTCGATTTCACTTATTTCCTGCCCTACCTGAAGCCATCGGATGTCCTGCTGGACTTCGGCTGCGGCAACGGGGGTGTCTTGCGCCTGGCGGCAAAGGCCGTGGCCCGGGCGGAGGGCGTGGAGGTGAATCCCGCATCCGCCCAGATGGCCCGGGGTTTCGGACTCACGGTGCACCCCTCGGCGGAAGCGCTCCCGACGGCTCCGGTTTACGACGTCATCATGAGCAATCACGTCCTCGAGCACGTGCGCGACGTCTGCGCCACGTTGGAGCGGCTTCGCCAGTGCCTGAAGCCGGGCGGGCGCATCGTGATCAAGCTGCCCATCGACGATGCGCGGACCGCTTACCAGCGGCAATGGACGCGGGATGATTCCGACCACCATCTCCAGACGTGGACGCCGCGCCTGTTTGCCAATGTGCTCTTCGAAGCCGGCTATGAGGTGAGCGAATGCCGGGTGATTACCTCCGCGTGGCACCCGAAATTGCTCCGCTTTGTCCAATGGGGCATTGCTCCGTTTCTCTTCTGGCTGCTTGCGGTGGTCCGGAGCCGCCGCCAGTTGTTTGCGGTGGCGGTGAATCCGGTGAAGCCGTGAATTCCGCGCTGAGAATACGGGGGTCAGACCTTGAGATCTGCGATTGTTAGCAGGGAAGGGTAATGCTTCTTCATTCTCCCGAGCCGATACGAAAGTTTAACCGCCGTATCCGTGGAGAACCGTTTACCAAGAGCGTTGAGCAGAAACGAACCGTAAATTTTTTCCTGATGAACTGCACGCCAACCACAGTACGCCAGCAAGTTTGTGATTGTTTGAAATGTCCAACACTGAAAATGTTGATCGTGCAAGTCAGGCGTTAGACGCGGGATTGTCGTGGGCTTGGTAGCCCGATACATGTCATACTCAGAAGGAATGAGAAGGACCAGTTTGCCGGTTGGTGCCTTGGCGTACTGCTTAAATCGAATCAAGTCGTCTGCGGGATTCGGTGAGTGTTCAAGTGCGTGCGACGAGAGTATGATGTCGAAGAAGTCATGTGGGATTTTATCCAGCGAAGTGATGATTGTCTTGCCGCGGCTCTTGGCGAATTCGAGCGCGAATGCAGAGGGGTCCGATAACATGACATTCGGCAAAGCGGCCGATACCTGCCCGATCCCGCTTCCGTAGTCCAAAATCCTGCTCGATGTATCAAGGTTGTTACGGGAGAAAAGGCCGTATTTCCAGTAGTGAGAAATCAAATCGTAATACTTCGGATCCTGAACAATCCGTCCGTAGTGGGTACCGTAATAGTCGGACTCGTACGAATGTCCGATACTGGTTTTGATTGCGGTCGAATCGCTTTGCTGGCTCATAGAAACGAGACAAATTTAGATGGCGTAGAGCGTGGATAAGGGAGCCCTCCTCTTGGGCCGTTAGATTGTTGGAAGTGTGCCGCTTCGATCCGTTGAGACAAGGATTTTTCGGACGCTGGCGGACGGAAGGTTGGGAACAGCCAAACTGAGAAGTTGAGAAACGTTGTTGCCATAAACCTTTGATGACGGGTTCGCGATGGTTTGGAAAGTCAGGAGCCCTTTTTTCGCTTGCGAGCGTCGCGTTCACCACGTTCTCGATTCAGGGGCTTTCATTCCTCTCGAGCATCCTGGTCATCCGCGCTCTCACGGTGCGGGACTACGCCCTTTTCAGCATCGCCACGAGCATGGCCGGTGTGCTCGGTGGCCTGGCGGATTCCGGCCTGTCGGTTGCGAGTCTTTCACTTGGGGGGCGGTACGACGGGAATCCCCGCGAGCAGGGTACGCTGCTCGCGACCTGCCGCCAGATGCTGAGGTTCAACGGTGCCCTGGCATTTCTCGCGGTGGCGCCGCTCTGGCTTTGGTCCTCGTGGAAACACTCGGAATCCGTCTGGCAACTCGCATGGATCGGGGGGTTCATCTTTCTGGGATTCTTCGCGCTGCTGGGCATCAACGTCTATCGCAGCCTGCTGCTCGTTCATCACAAGTTGCAGCGAATGCAGGCCTGCGACATTGGATGCACGTTGCTCCGCGTTGTGTTGATGCTGGTCGGCCTCCGATTTCTCCCCTCGGCGGAAACCGCGGTGGCCGTCGGCTTCCTTGCCGATGTGCCCCGTGTCCTCTTTTACCGCGCGATGGTGCGGGGTTGCGTGGAGCCGGGCCAGCCTCCGAGTCCGGGCATGAGGCGGGAAATCCTCGGAATCTTGAAACGGACGATGCCGAACACGATCTATGGCGCACTGTCGGCCCAAGTGCAGTTTGTGCTCCTGGCGCTGCTCGGGAACAGCAAATCCGTGGCGGGAGCCGGCGCCTTGATTCGCCTGCATCAGCTCTTCATGATCGTCCCATCGTTCTCCGCGGGTGTGCTGAATCCCCGCCTCGCCAGGGAGAAGGACGTCCATCGCCTGCCGGTTCAATTCACCCGGTTTGGAATCGTGGGAACCGGGCTCGGACTCGCGGTCGCAGGGGTGATTATTGCGTTTCCGTGGCTGTTCCTCTGGCTGCTGGGACCCAGCTATTCGGATTACTACTTCGAAGCCCGGATGATGGCGGTGGTGTCGCTGGCTTTCAGCACCGCCGGCGTCTTTACCGGGCTGCTTGCATCCCGCGGATTCGTGGTGCCCCCGGCGTGGACGATCGGAGCCAATGTGAGCGCGTTGACCGTTTCAGTGATGTTCCTCCCGGTGGATCAACTGCGCGGCTTCCTGTGGATGCAGGTGCTCGTGAGCAGTGCGGCATTGATCGTGGCGATTTTTGGAGCGGTGCACTTTTTCCGCAAACTCGCGGCGGGCCATGCGGAGCCCGTCCATCCCGCCTGAACGCCTGCCGGCTTAGCCCGCCACGGCCCTGACCGCCTTTCAATGAAAGCACTGTTCCAATCGCTGATTCCCGCCGGGTGGCGCCCGATTCGTCACCTAGAGAACCTGACGTTCAGAAAGTGCGGAGGCGTCGTTCATTCCGGACCATTCAAGGGAATGGCGTGCCTGCAGAACTCGGCGGGGAGCGCCCTGATCCCGAAGGTGCTTGGCATTTACGAGAAGGAATTGACGCCGGTCCTGGAGAGCATGGTGAAGCTGGCGCCCGATGTCCTGCTGGATGTAGGGTGTGCCGAGGGCTATTACGCCGTGGGAATGCGGCGCCGGCTGCCGGCATCGTCTCGGGTCCGGGCCTATGACATTGATCCCGCAGCCCGGACTTTGCTCGCGGAACTTTGCCGGCTCAACAACGTCGAAGGCGGTGTGGAAATCGCCACGGAGTGCACGCACGCCGAACTCGAGCGCGAATGCGCGCAGGCGAGGCGGCCATGCATCATCTGCGACATCGAGGGATTTGAAGACAAGTTGCTGGACCCGACCCAGGCCGCGAGCCTTGCGAAGGCCCATATCCTCGTTGAGCTTCACGAGTTCCTGGTTCCGGGTGTGGGGATGCGGTTGCGCAATCGTTTTGGATTAAGTCACACCATCGAGGAAATTGTGACGACACCGCGCGCGCGTTCCGAGTTTCCATTCCGATCGTGGTACTCCGCGGTGTTGCCGCACCGGTACCTCGACTGGGCCGTGAGCGAGTGGCGTCCCGGTCCCATGTCATGGCTTTGGATGCGGCCGAAAGTTCAGGCTTCTGCACCCCTTGAAGGAGTTTGAAGAGCGACTTCTCATTGTCTCCATGACCCTAATTGACAAAGTGCGCGTCGTGCTCCGCGACCCGAGGCGTCTTGTTCACTTCTGCAGGTACTCGATATCCCGTTTGCTTCTCGGCAATGGAGTTGCACGAATCCCTGGTGGCGGGCGGATTCGGACTTCCAGATTCTCGGAGTACATGTCCGTTTACGGTTTGATGCCGACGGGGGGCGAACTTGCGATGATTCGAAAGTACGTGGCCGATGCAACGGTGGTGTTCGATGTAGGGGCCAATGTCGGAGTGTGGACGGTGATCATGAGTCGGAAAAACTCGCGAGCTCAAGTGCATGCGTTCGAGCCAAATCCGGAGACCTTCGCTCTCTTGGAGAGGAATGTCGGGGAGAACAAGTGTGCAAACGTCACCCTCAACCGGACGGCGGTTTCTGATACTGAGAAGCAACTGACATTTCAGGTGCCTGAGGGGGTATCAATCTACGGTCGCGTGGCACCCGCGGTGGAGGGCGTGGACAAAGAAGGCCGGTTCTTGCACACAAACTCGTTCATCGTTCCATCTGTGCGCCTTGATGATTATTGCAGAGCACACCGAATCGAATCCATCGATTTTCTGAAGATTGATGTGGAAGGGTACGAGTTGCCGGCTCTGAAAGGGCTGGAGTCATTGCTGAAGGCGCGGCGAATCAAGGCGATATACATGGAGACGATGAAAGAAAACCACGACATGATGGGCAGTAATTTTTCCGAACTGCTCAGCTACGTCAGCGACTGCGGGTATCGCTTTTTCTCGCTGGCCGATAATGACGGATCGGAGTCCCTTGTTTCAATCGAGCAGATTAAGGCTCATAATCATCTTTGCCTTCCTTGTTGAAGCGTTGGCGGACCTCAATTGAATAACCGGGTTTGGGCCCCTTACAAGTGCACCAAGCGGCTTCCGTCGGGTTAGTCGGGACAATATTTCAGTAATAGCCTGGAGAAAACAAACCGCAGACCCGACAGGGCATTCTAAACTCGTCGGGGTAATTGTTCTTACGGAATGAAAATCGTCGTTGTTGGAAGTACGCAGGGCAAAGGAGGATTGCACACTCATTTCCGGCTGCTGCTCGAATTCCTCGTTGCCGAGAAGCACGACGTGATGGCGATTGGCATCGGCGATACTGCGAGTGAGACACTGGCAGCGGAAGGAATCCGGGAGGCACACTGTGTCTCGCACCACGCGCCCGGTCTTGTGGACAAGGTGCGCAAGTACCTTCAGATGCGGCGGAGCATCATTGCAGCGGTCCGGTTTGCGCCGGACTTGTTCGTCGCCGCCGGGATGGGAAACGGTTACGCGCGAATCGCGAGGGGGATCGGTCCGCGGGCATTTCGCTTTTATCAGGAGGTGATCCACACTGCATTGCCTTACAAGCAGCGGCTGAATCTCCTCGATGCGGTGGATGCCGTGGCCGTCCAGTCGCCCATGATGTGCCGTTCCTACCGGGCGCACATTACCACGACCAAGCCGGTCGGCTGCCTGCCCTGCTTTGCCGAGGTCCTTCCGGGGGCTCATCTCGCGCGGTTGCCGGCGCCGGGGGATGCGCTCCGGTTTGCGTACTTTGGCCGGCTGGCCGAAAACAAAGGGCTGTGCGAGCTGGTGCGCGCCATTGCAAAGGTGCGGGATCAAATCAATGCGACGCTGGATATCCACGGGGAGGGTGCGGAGCGGGCCTCGATCGAGGCCGCGATCCGGCAGGCCGGAATGGAGGACTCGATTCGGGTCTGCGGAACTTATCCGGGCGGCGCCGCGTACCCGGAGATGCTGTCCTCCTACCACGCCTTGCTCCTGCCGAGCATGTGGGGCGAGGGGTTGCCATTGATTCTCCTGGAAGCGATGAGCGTCGGGCTGCCGTTCCTCGGCACGCGAATCGGCGCCATTCCGGATGCTGCGGTCGATAATCCTGATGCGATGATCGTCGAACCCGACGAGGCCGGCATGGCGGAGGGACTTGTCCGGATGGCCTCCGCCCTTCGGGAAGGAAGGATCTCGAACGCGCGGGCGAGGAGCCTGTATGAGCGGAAGTTCAGCATGCCGGGCATGGCTGCGGAATGGCGGAAGATGCTGGCGGATCCCCGCGGTTACTTTGAATCCGGCGTTTCACAATGAACACCACCGAAGCCGTGACAGAACAGGCGCAGCCGGGGATGGCAGGCACCCGCAACGTCTTGATTACAGGAGCCGCCGGCTTTCTCGGCACCTACCTGGCTCGCGAATGCGTCTCCCAAGGGGCGCGGGTTTTCGGGACGGACCGGAATGCGCCAGGGGATCCGAAGCTCTTCGATGGGTTCGCGGTGGGGCCGTTGGCAGATGTCAATCTCGGCGCGCTGCTCGGCGAACGGGATCTGCACGCGTGTTTTCACCTCGCCGGGGCGGCATCCGTCCCCGCCTCGATGAAGGAGCCGCTTGCGGATTTCAGTCTCCTGCTCCCAGCGACCGCGAGGCTGCTGGAGTTTCTGGTCCGGGTGCGGAACCGGTGCCATGTGATCCTGTTCTCGAGCGCCGCGGTTTACGGGAATCCTGCGTCCCTGCCGGTGTCGGAATCCGCCGCGGTCAGTCCGCTTTCGCCTTACGGGGCGCACAAGTTTCTGGCCGAGGAGCTGCTGAGGCATTACGCCCGCATCTATGGCATCCGCGGGTCGGCGCTCCGGATTTTCTCGGCCTATGGCGATGGACTGCGCAGGCAGTTGTTCTGGGACGTCATGATGAAGTACTCCGATGCGGTGAGGTCCGGTGAGAAGGTGATCCGTCTGCTTGGCACCGGGCTGGAGACGCGGGACTTCATCCATGCGAGGGATGTCGCGCGATTTGCGTGGACGGTCGGCCTTGGTCCGGCGGATCGGGCGTTTCAGGTCGTCAATGTGGCGAGCGGGATCGAAACGGAGGTGCGTTCCGCGGTGAGCCTGTTGCTGGCTGCGTCTCCGGTGCCTGTGCGGATTGAGTTCTCGGGCGCCAGCCGGAGCGGCGATCCTCAGCACTGGAGAGCGGATATGGCGGTCCTGCACAGCCTCGGCTGTTCCCCGGCGGTCAGCCTGGCCGATGGGCTGAAGAGCTACTTCGAGTGGTCCCTCGGCGAAATGGCGCACACGTGATGCCGGACGGATTGGGATTGACACGCCTGTCAGCAGGCATCCCAAGATGATGGGTCATCCAACCATTCCATGAAATCATGGAAATTCTTTTAG
>JBEBGK010000890.1:0-2190 GCA_040081515.1 Chthoniobacteraceae bacterium | reverse complement strand
GATCCTCGGTGCGGCCCCCGATTCCGGCGAGGAGCTCGGCGGATTGGTGGAGACCATCCACGTCACGGCTTATCCCATTCCCGCGCCGGTGCCCGCGCCCATCGAGGTCACCCGGGACAGCGCCGGCACGGTCAGCACGCCGCAGGGCGGTGATGGCACGATGTTCCTCCAGCCTTCGGTGCAGGTGAAAATCAGCGCGGCCTGGACAGCCAAGGGCGGGCAGCCGCATCTGCGCGAGATGTCGATGATCTTCGCCCAGGGAGGAGTCACGGGGAGAAAATGAACGCACTTTCCCCAATCCGGCCGCGGCGTGCGGCATTCACCCTGGTCGAAGTGCTCGTCGGCTCCGCCATTGCCTCCGCGATGTTTGCCGCGGCGCTTTATGCGGGAGTCGGCGCGCTGAAAAGCCTCTACGCCGCGGATGATTACTCGAAGGAGAGCAATGAGCAGTTGCGCGCCATGGATTTCATCGCCCGCGACATCCGCGGGGCGCTCACCGTGACCGTCCCGGTCGGAGGCCAGACGCTGATGCTCGCGCTGCCGGAGTATTCCTCGTCTTACGATGCGCAGGGAAACCCGACGGGCAGCCCTGTGAATCCCTCCCTCGCAGCGAACGTGCCCGCCTACGGAAATGCAACGCAGCCGATCCTCGTCACCTATTCCGTGAATGGCGAAAGTCTCATCCGCGAGCAGGTGATCCAGTCCACCGGCAGCACTTCGCGGCTCGTCGTGGCGGAGAATGTCAGCGCCCTCGAGCACAGCTTCGTGCCACAGAGCACCACGGTGAAATATTCCATCACCTTCCAGCCGCGGCAGCGCGGGGCCTCGGCGGCGCTGCGTGCGGCGACGACACTCACGGGCACCGTGGCTTCGCGGCCGATGCGGCTGAAATAGCGGGAGATTCGCATGCACCGCTCCATCCCACGCAGCAGGCTTCACGAACTTTCCGAAAAGGGCGGCGTGCTCGTCACGGCCCTGCTGACGATCGGCGTCTTGAGCGCCCTTGCCGGGGTCACGCTCCATCTCGTCAGCTCGCGCCACGCCGCGACTTACCAGTCCGTTTGCTGGAATGAAGCTCTCGCGTCCGCCGAGACGGGGGCCGATTTCGCGCTCAAGTCGCTGAACGCCTCGCTGACCGATCCGGCGGTCGCGTGGGCGGCGTGGAGCCCGGGTGATGCGACCACTTTTCCGAAGACCTACACGCCGACGCTGCCCGGACACGCCGGGGAGGGGAACACAAAGGTCTTCGCGACCGTGGTCGTGGACGACTCGCTCACCGACAGCGACGGGCAGAAATGGTTCCGGGTGCGATCGATGGGGGTGGCCGAGTTGCCGATTCAGTCCATCGCCGGGATCGAGCCGGCCGTCCGTGACGAGGCTGGCGTCAAGAATCACCGGAGCACCCTGCGCAAGGCGCGCTTCCAGACGGATCTCACCGGCGGAGTCTTGCGTCTGCCGCAGGTCGCGCGGACGATCGAATTGATGGCCCAGCCCGCCGGCGTGCGTCCGTTTGTCCGGGCGGTCACGACGAAGGACGCGATCAGCCTCGGCGCCGGCGCGTACGTGGACAGTTTTGATTCGAGTGACTCCGCATACTCCACCGGCGGGCTGTACGATCCCACGAAGCGCCAGTCGCACGGGAGTGTCGCCTCGAATGAAAACGGGACGGTCTCGACGCTGGGCAACTGCTTCGTCTATGGCGACGCGTCCTCGAAGGGCGGAACGCTTGGCGGGACGGGCAATGTGCAGGGAGTCGTCTCCGACAAGTTCCAGGCGGTCATCGCCGATGTCGAGAAGCCGATCTGGTCCACCATCGCCGCCTCGCCCGCCTTGATCTCGAATCCCACCGCCCCGGTGACCCTCACCGGCGGACCCGCCGGAGCGGCGGTGAATTACAAGCTCAGCGAACTCACGGTCTCGGACGGCGCGAATCCCGTGATCCTCGCGCCGCACACGGCGGGGGCGGAAAGTTACATCAACATCTGGGTGACCGGCAGCACGGCGATCAGCGGCACCGGCTTCATCCAGCAGATGCCCGGCGTGCATGTGAGGATCTACGTCGAGCAGAATGTCACCGTCGCCGGCGGGGGCGTCGTCAACCAGACGGAGCGCGCGGAAAATCTCCAGATCCTCGGGGTGACGCCGACGAGCGGGACGCGCACGATGTCGGTGACGAGCAGCACGCCGTTC
>JBEBGK010000097.1:0-8592 GCA_040081515.1 Chthoniobacteraceae bacterium | reverse complement strand
CTTTGGGCATACCTCAGCCAGCATCCCGGGGTTTTTATGCCGGGGAACAAGGAGCCGAATTACTTTGCGTTCGCCGGGGCGACGCTGCCTGAAGCGGGACCTGAATCGCCAGAGGTGCTTCAAAAGCTTCTGTATTCGTACTCAATAACCACACCCTCCGCGTATTCAGCGCTTTTCGAACCGGCTCGTTCCAACCAGGTGCCAGGCGAAGCTTCGGTACGATACCTCTATTCGCCTGAAGCCCCCGAGCGGATCAAGGGCGCCGTCCCCGGAGTCCGGTTGATTGCCATCCTCAGGGAGCCCGTGAGCAGGCTGTATTCGCACTACTGCATGAACCGGCAGTTTGGACTTGAGCCTTTGAGTCTGCTGGAGGCGGTCGAGGCAGAACCGGCGCGGAGGCGAGAGAAATGGGGGTATGATTGGCATTACGTCAATGTCAGCAGTTATTGCCACCAAGTTAAGAGGTATCTCGATAGTTTCGACCGTGAGCAGATTAAGATATTCTTGTTCGATGAATTCAAGGAACGGCCCATGTCTGTATTTCAAGCGGTGTGTCGGCATATCGGCGTGAATGAACAGTTTGTGCCGGACATGTCGCAGCGGGAGAAGGTTGCGTATAGTCCGAAGAGTGTTGCTCTCGAGCGCTGGCTGCATTGGCCGAACAGAACCCGGAGCATTCTTGAAGCGGGCCTTCCTGCCGGCATGGCGCGGTCGCTGACCTCCGGCCTTGAGCAATGGAACAGTTCCCCGACTCCCCCTTTAGAGCCTGACGTCCGGAGGCAGTTGGCGAGTCTGTTCCAGAGTGATATTGCGAATCTGGAGGAACTGATCGGCCAGAGAATTCCGTGGGGGCAGCGATGAATACATTTTGGGGAGGTTTCGAAACACTTGGTCGGAATGTTCATCATCCCATCGCGGGTCTCCGACGCTCGACTCCGGCGGAATTGCTTCGGCACGAGGGGATGTTGCGGCGGACACTTTGAGCAAAGCTGATTTATGAGTGATGTTGCACAGCAGAAATGCCGTTTGTGCGGCGGGCGTGTCGATGTTGCCTTCTCGAAGAAGGTCATGGGCAAGTATGACGTAGCCTTTCTTCGATGCATGGAATGCGATTCCATGCAGACGGAGAGTCCGTATTGGCTTGAGGAGTCCTACGCGAATGGCAGGCGTGGGGAGGACCTCCATGCCGTCGGCCGGTGTCAACGAGCGCAGATGACGATCTATTTCATGGCTAGGCTTCTTGGGCTCGGAAAATCAGCAAGAATACTGGATTTTGGCGGGGGGAACGGGCTCTTGGTCCGAATGCTCAGAAACATAGGCCTGAATGCATATCGTTCTGATAAATACGCAGAGAACTGTTTTGCCGTTGGGTTTGAAGATGAGCCGGGAGCGCGCTATGACATGGTCACTTGCTTTGAGGTGTTCGAGCACCTGCCATTCCCGCAACGCGACCTGGAGGAAATTTTCGGGCGGAAGCCACAGATGGTTTACGCTTCGACGTGCCTCTACCGGGGCGAGGGCGCATCATGGGACTACCTGTGTGCCAATTCCGGGGGGCATGTCTTCTTTTATTCCATGAAGGCAATCGAATGGATCGGAAAACGATTTGGATACGATGTGTTTGTGGACGGCGTGAATCTCGTGTTTTACCGGGGGAGTCTCAGCGGGATGAAACGGTTTCTCCTGAGCAAGGTGATTTTTGGAAAGAGTAGAACTTTGAATGCTGTCTTTCCGTTCCTGAAGGTCAATGATTTGACGAACGATGACCACGAACTGATGCGTAAGCTCGGTCTCTCCAGGAATTGATGAACGCCGTTTCGTCGATCAGTCAAGGGCACGGCGGGCCGGGGTTTTAACGGTGTCTGTCCAGATGTCTCAAAGCCCGAACAAGGAACATCTCTCCGGCTACCAGGCGCGCGACTATGAAGTCGTGGATTACAGGATGTACGAGCTGGGGACGGATCGGCTATGCTTTCGTGGGCCTGCACTGGGCGGTAACGCTGCCGGTGACTACTTTACGTGTATTGGCGCTGCACAGACTTTTGGTTGTTTTTGTGAGGAACCCTTTCCGGATCTGGTTGCCGGCGCGGTCGGTCTGCCAGTGTTGAATCTTGGGTATGGCGGTGCTGGCCCGGAGTTCTTCATGAGGCACGGGGAACTTGATGGCTTTGTCAATGGCGGGCGGTTTGCGATCATTCAGGTCATGTCGGGGCGCAGTCAGAGCAATTCGATGTTTGAGGCCCGCGGCTTGGAATACCTTGTGCGCCGGTCGGATGGAGTGGCGCTGGGATCAGATGCTGCATACGACGAATTGATCTTCGGACCGCCGGCGTTGCGCCGTCGTCCGTTCGGTCGGGTGACGCGATTAGTCGCGCCGCTTTTCACGGCGGATCGGGTGCGACGAATTGTGGATGAGACCCGGGCGGGATGGATAGAAAGTTACCGCCGGTTGATCGCTCGAATCACGGTGCCAAAGGTTCTACTGTGGTATTCGAAGCGGACTCCGGCGTACACGGAAGGCACGAGCAGCATACAAGCGCTGTTCGGGGAGTTTCCGCAGTTGGTAAACGAAGGGATGGTGGCGGAGGTGCGAAAGCTCTGTGATCACTACGTGGAATGCGTGAGCCAGCGTGGCAGTCCCCAGCGGCTCGCGAGCCGGTTTACCGGTGAGCCTGTCAGTGTCGATCCGGCAAAAGACCGGCCGGACCTTGCGGCTGGAAAGCCGTGGACGCATAATTCCTACTACCCGTCCCCGGAGATGCACGAGGATGCGGCGAACGCGTTGATCCCTGTCTGCGAGCGGATTCTTTCCGGAGGCCATCCGACCAAGCATGAGTAAGGCACCTGAGAACAGCGTGAGGCGCTATGGCATCAATGCGTTGAGTTCGGTGGCGACCCGGGTTTTGCAGCTCACGGTGCTGGTGTGGGTCAATCAATTCCTTTTGAGACGGATTGCGCCCCAGGAATACAGCCTGTATCCGCTGGTGCTGTCGCTGATGCTGTTTGCCGAGTTGTTCCGGACGATTTTCACTGCCGGGCTGGGCCGGTACATCGTCGAAGCAGATTCACGGGATGACGAAGAGGGGGTCACACGCGTGGTCTCGTCAATGTTCCCAATCTTGGTGCTCGTGGCGGCTTTTTTCGCTGTGGCCGGGAGCATTGCAGCATGGCAACTGAACCGCATCCTGAAAATCGAGGCAGCCTACCTGTGGGAAGCCCGGGCCATGCTTTTGCTCCTTGTTGCTTCGCTCTGCGTGAATGTGGTTGCGGCTCCATTTGCCGAGGGGCTCTATGCGCGCCAGCGGTTCGTAGCGTTGAATCTGATCGGTTTGGGAAGCGAGGCGTTGAGGATTCTTCTCTTGCTGGCACTTCTTTTTGGCGTCAGTGCAAAGGTCATGTGGCTGGTGGTCGCATCGACCATTGCGGGCGCTGTGAGCACGCTCCTTCAGGTCGTGATTACTCGAAGGGTGCTTCCGGCGATTCGATTCCGCCGGGAGTGTTTCTCGATGGAGACGGTGAGGACTCTGTTCGATTTCGGGCTTTGGACGACAATTGGCGGGATCGGCGGGCTCGTCTCCGGCACGGTTCCGGCCCTCCTTTTGAACCGGTTCGGAAGCCCCCTCGATGTAACAACGTTCCACTTGGGCCGATTGGCTGATTTTCAGATCCGCAGTATTCTCGTCGCTGCTGGAGGCCCGGCCCAGCCGGCATTGACCCGCATTTACGCCACCAGCGGAGAAGCGGCCATGACGGATCTTTACTACCGAGGGGGCCGATATCATTTGTGGCTCGCGCTGCTCCTGGTCGCGCCGTTGATCATCTTTGGCCGGGAGATTTTTGAATTGTACGTGGGCAGCCAGTATTCCGGGAGTGCGACCGTGATGTTCGCGATTCTGGGCGTCTACCCGCTGCTGATGGCCAGCGCGATGTTCTACCAGGTGGCTTACGCGATCGGGAAGGTGCGTGCCTACTATATTTGCGATTTGGCGATTCAGATTGTTACTCTGGGCGGACTGTATTACGCGGTCGCGGTACGCGGCTGGGGAGCCGTGGGAGCCGCTGCGGCGATGGGTCTTGCTCATGGCCTGCTTCATCTGATCCTCATCTGGCCGATGGGGCTCCTCCTAGTTTCTGGCCGATGGGGGGCTTTCGCTACGCGGACTTTCGTGCCCGGGGTGCTCCCGTTTGCGGCGGCGGCAGCCTCGGCTTACGGATTCCGGGCGTTGTTCGCGATGGATTCCTGGCTGATGCTCGGGGTCGGGAGTCTGGCCGTCCTGGGGATTTACCTACTCGTCTTGCTCGCATTTTGTCTGGACCCCGTGGATCGCGGTCTCGTTGTTCGAATCGTGGCCCGCGGCAGGGTAGCGCTTGGCCGGTTCCGCGCTGCAGCAATGTTGAAAACCGCTTAGCAGCCAACTCTCGGAAAAGTTTGACGCCGAATCGGATGTGTCGCGGATCTGGGATGAATTCAGTCCTGCTGAGGAAGGTGGTCTCCAGATGCGGTTTGGCGCGGCCTATTTGTGGTGGGTCTTCGTCCATGACCCCGCCGGACGGGGTGCAGGCGGTTTTGCAATCCCGCTCCGTAATTTCCTGAACTGCTGGGAGTTTTGCGTAAAAAGGAAAAAAGTATAATCAGTCAGGATTGAATCTGGTAGACGCGGAACGGCTGGGTTGAAATACTTTTTGTTGTCGGTAATTGCGTCTGGAAATGAAAACTGCAGGTAAATTCAGTGTGGAGAGGTCGGGCCATGGTTTATGTCGGCCGCTAGAGAGTTTCAACGCGTCGGTTGCGCATTTTTTCTTGTCGGCTTCTCCGTCAGAAAAATCTGAAAATGTTGAAAACTCCTTTTTCTCTAGTGAAAGCGCGTTTTTCGGATTGAGGCTTGCGGTGTCTTGAATGAAAGCGCCAAGAAGAACGAACGTTATATTTTGATCGCTTTATTATGATTTCTATTGACGATGCCCACGTGCCTCTGTTTAACTTCCGCCTCATTTTTGAAGAGTAGCCGAAAAGTGACTGAATTCATCCACTCCATTCTGGCGCGGTTTTCTGCCCAACCGCCTGTGACTTCACCGACGTCCCAGTCCGGACTGTCGCTGCCTGCTCGGATGTCATCCGCGGCCGTCAGGTGTCTCGCCGGAGCGATTTCGGCCGCGCTTTTCCTCGCAGGCTTCCAGGCCGTCGGTGCTCCTGCGCCGCCGGCGAATTTTGCCGTGGAGGACGTGTTGACGAACATCGAACAGCCGACAGCCATGAGGTTCCTGCCCGATGGGCGGATGCTGCTGGTTCTGAAGAAGGGCGTCATCCGCATCGTCAACGTTCAGCAGCCGGTTCAGTCGGATGTTTACATGAACCTCGCCGCTCCCGAGCATGTGGACGGGCTGGAGGCGGACCAGGAACGCGGGGTGCTGGATATCGCGATCGATCCAAGTTTCCCGGCATCGCCATACGTTTACATCTTCTACACTCCCTTGTGGGGTCCGAATGGTCCGAGGGCGCGGGTGGCGAGGTTTACGCATGTCGAGAATTCAGGCGGAGTCACGAGCCGCGGGAACCCGACCTCGGAACTGATTCTCTGGCAGGACACCGAACCCTATGATTCCTGCTGCCACTTCGGCGGCGGGCTGGACTTCGGGCCGGACGGGAATCTTTGGCTGACGACGGGTGAACATTTTCAAGGTTCGTACGCGTCGAACTTGCAGAAGGCGGGTGGAAAAGTGCACCGCTTTACGAAGACGGGGGCGATTCCGGCGGGCAACCCGTACGCGGATGGGGCCGGCTCGAATGTGGATTCAACATTCGCGTACGGGCTTCGCAACCCGTTCCGGGCGCGCTGGGACTTGCCCACCGGGCGTTTCTTCATCGCCGAGGTGGGTGGTAATACGCAGTCGATCGCATGGGAGGACTTGCACGTCATCCGTTACCATCAGCCGAGCGGTCGATTTGTGGACTCGGACTTCGGGACGGGAAGTGACAATGGGGTGTACAACGGGATTAATTTTGGTTGGCCGACCGTGGAAGGGTTGCCGCCGCATACCGATTTCCCCGGGGCCGTCATTTCGGCCAATGTTGGGGAGCCCATCTTTGCGTGGAGACACAACGGCAACTTCTCCGCGATCAACGGTGGATTGGTGTACCGAGGCAGTCAGTTCCCCGTCTGGTATTCCGGCGCATATTTCTACGCGGATTCGACACGGGATTTCATCCGATACCTGAAATTCAACCCTGACGGGTCCATCGCGGCGAATCCGGCTCCTGCGGCGATCAGTTACAAGAACCCGGACCTCATCAGCTATCCGTTCGATCTGACCCCGCTTGGCCGTGTCATTGCGATCGAGGTTGGCCCGGATGGCGCGCTCTACTACGCGAGTTTTACGGACGCGGGCGGAGCTTATGGAGAACCGAACCCATACATTCTCGGAGCGGTACGTCGGTATGTTTACGACGACGGGAATGTCCGCCCCGAGATCACCCAGTTCTCGGCCTCCCCCCCGACCGGCCCCGGGCCGCTGGTGGTGAATTTCTCGATCCGGGCAGTGGACCCCGAGGGTGATCCGATGACGTATACCGTGAATTTCGGAGACGGCACGCCGGTGACGGCATCCGCCGCGTTGCCGGGGGACACGACGATTACCATTTCCCACACCTACCTGGCCGACGGTCCTTACCAAGCAACCCTGAGTGTCTCTGACGCTGCGAAAACGCAGACGGAGACGGTCGCGTTCTCGGTCGGAACGGCCCCGGTGATTTCCTCGCTGACGTCGAGCAACCCGCGACCCGGCTCGACGAGCAACATGTTCCGCTTCAACGACACGATCACTTTCTCGGCGACCGCGACGGATGCGGAGGATGGTGTGTTGAGCGGCTCCCAGTTTTCGTGGTCGGTGTCGTTTGTTCGTCCTGGGAGCACCCACCCGGCGTTTGGCCCGGTTTCGGGGGCGACTTCGGTCAACTTTCCGATTCCGAATCAAGGGCAGGGATTTAGCGGTCCGGTTTACTACCGCTGCTTTCTGACGGTGACCGATTCCAGCGGGATCAGCAGGACGTCCACGATCGATATCTTCCCCGAGAAATCGAACATCTCGTTCAGTTCGGTGCCCAGCGGTATCAATATTCAGGTCGATGGGAATACTGCGAATGCAGCCCCGTATGTGTTGGATTCGTTGATCAATGTGAATCATCTGATCTCGGTCCCGTTGACCGTTCCCTTGAATGGGCGAGTCTACGTGTTTTCGCACTGGTCGGATGGTCCGACGACCCTGCAGCGGGCTTATAATGTGCCGGTCTCGGATTCATCGTTGACCGCATTCTTTGACGACCTCGGGCCTGCGGCTGAACCCCCGACCTCGGGTCTCGTGATGCATGTCCACGGCGAAGCGGGCCTGACGGTGAATGGTTCTGATGTGGTTTCGTGGGACGATCAGACCGGGAACAACAACCACCTCACCGCCGCGAGCGCGCCGAGTGCGGTCTCGTTTGCGCTGAACGGTCAGACGGCGGTGCACTTTGATGGGGCGGCCGATGCGCTCTTCAGGACCGGTTTCACGGGGCTGCCGACGGGTTCCGCAGCTCGGTCCGTCTTCATGGTCGCCCGTTATACGAGGGTAGATGCGACGACCCAGTCATGGGTCGGCTTCGCATACGGTAACGCGGCCAACAACGAAGCTTTTGGCCTCGCGCTCAACCCTGTCGGCCAACTGGGTGTGCAGGGCTGGGGCGGTGGCAATGACATCCTGTCGGATCCGCCCATCGGGGCGGTGAACCGATGGCTGACGCAAAGTGCAATTTACAGTGGCGGTGCCGTGAACCAGTATTCGGATGGAACACTGATTGGCAGCACTGCACACACTTTCGCCACGGGGACCGACGGCATCCGCTTGGGCGAGGAACTCAATGGCGGCAAGAATCTGGAGATGGATGTCGCAGAGGTCATGGTTTACGACCGTGCCGTCACCGAGATGGAGAGGCAGCAGATCGAGACGTACTTTCAACAGCGGTACGCCATCGATGCAATCCGGGGAAACAGAGCGCCGACGGTAACGATCACCGCGCCGGCAAACAACGCAGCGCTTACGACATCGCAGATGCCGGTGACGCTCACAGCGACGGCGACTGATGCGGAGGATGGCAATCTCGGCGCCTCGCTGTCTTGGAGTTCAAGTTTGGACGGGCCCTTGGGCGTCGGTCCCTCGATCACGGTCACCCTTTCACCGGGTAATCATGTTCTCTCGGCTCGGGTTTTCGATTCGTTCGGCCTGCCGGCTCTTGCCAGCGTCAATGTCACCGTCACAATCGTCGGCAATGGCGTTTTGGTGACATCGGGCCTGGTCACTCGACTCGAGTCGGATCTGAATGTCATGATCGAATCCGGAACCACGGTGGCCGGCTGGCTCGACCGTTCGGGCTTCGGGAACGACGTGGCGGCAAACGGGAGTCCGCAGTGGGGTGTCGAGCTGACGCCGACAGGGAAGCCTTCCGTCACCTTGGACGGAGCGAGTGGGAAACTGGAGCGCACCGGGCCGCTCGGAGGGTTGCCGGTCGGTAATGCGGAACGGACCATGTTCGTCGTGGCGAAATACAACAGCAGCACC
>JBEBGK010000889.1:0-2196 GCA_040081515.1 Chthoniobacteraceae bacterium | reverse complement strand
AGGGCGCGCCGTCGCAGATCGATCTGTTCGACCCGAAGCCGAAGCTGAATGAGCTGAACGGCCAGCCGCTGCCGGAATCCATGACGAAGAATGTGCGGTTCGCGTTCATCAAGAAGGAGACGGCGCGGCTGATGGGCTCGCCGCGGAAATTTGCGAGGCACGGGCAGTGCGGGATGGAGTTTAGCGACCTGCTGCCCCACATGGCGACGTGCGCGGATGATCTGCTGATGGTGCGCTCGATGCACACGGATCAGTTCAATCATCACCCGGCTCAGCTCGTAATGCACTGCGGGCGCGCGGCGTTTGGGCTGCCGACGATGGGTGCGTGGCTGAACTACGGGCTCGGCTCGGAGTCGCGCAATCTGCCGGGCTACGTGGTGCTGAGCGCGGGGCGGGGAACGAGCGGCGGCGCGTCGCTGTGGCAGAGCGGTTTTTTGCCGTCGGTGTATGCGGGCGTGCAATTCCGCAATCAGGGCGCACCGGTGCTGAATCTCGAAAACCCCGCGGGCCTGCCGCCGGAGCTTCAGCGCGCGGGGCTCGACACGCTCGCGGGGTTGAACGAGGCGCGCTTTGAGCAGATGCGCGATCCGGAAATTCAGAGCCGCATCGCCGCGTATGAACTCGCGTTCCGCATGCAGAGCGCGGCGCCGGAGCTGATCGATCTTGCCAAGGAGGACCCGAAGACGCTGGAGGCCTACGGAGTGAATCGCGAGGATCTGAAAATTATGGCCGACCGGGGAGGCGGGCCGGGGCAATACAAGAGCTTCGCGACAAACTGCCTGCTCGCGCGGCGGCTCGTGGAGCGCGGGGTGCGCTTCGTGAATGTGGTGCATGCGTCGTGGGATCATCACTCGAATCTCGATAACGAACTCAGCTTCTGTGCCGGGATGAGCGACCAGCCCGTCGCGGCGTTGATCAAGGATCTGAAAACGCGCGGCCTGCTCGATGAGACGCTGATCGTGTGGTGCGGAGAATTTGGCCGCACGCCTCTCGGCGAGAACCGCGGCGGGAGCAAGAATGTCACGGGGCGTGATCATCATCCGAATGCGTTCACGGTGCTGCTCGCGGGCGGCGGGATCAAAGGCGGGCAGGTGTACGGCGAGACGGATGAGATTGGCTGGTCGGTCGTGCGTGATCCGGTTCACATCAATGATCTCCACGCGACGATCCTGCACCTTTTCGGGATGGATCACCTGCGGCTCACGCACCGCTTCCAAGGTCGCGACTTCCGACTCACGGATGTCGCGGGGAAGATCGTGAAGCCGTGGCTGGCGTGAATGTGGGGCCGACGATTCGTCGGCCCGATTCTGAGATGGATGCACGATGGCGCGTCCGGCATCGGTGCAGGGCACGACGGGAGCTTGTCGCCGGGCGATCCTGCCGCCGTCGCCCATCCCGCCTGACCGACGAATCGTCGGTCCCACATTGTTCGGGATCGATCTCCTGAGGTTCACTTGTTCGTTTTTCTCTGGCCGTCGCGACAGGAGGCTCGACGCAGGATTCGCGAACGGTGCAAGAATGTCTGAAACGAGCGCATCCCGGCTATTCTTAACTTAACCTCCATCGTCTCCCATGAAAATCCTCGCACTTCTCCTCTTCACGATCATCGGCATTGCCGGAGCAGCGGAAAAGGCTGCGCCGGAAGGAAAGCAGAAGAAGGCGGGATTCACGTATCCGCCGGTGTTTTCCGGGGCGCAGGTGGTGACTTACAAGACGGTCGGCGAGACGAAGCTGGCGCTGAATGTTTTCAATCCCGAGGGGCACAAGGTTTCGGATTCGCGGCCTGCGATTGTTTTCTTTTTCGGCGGTGGATGGACGAGCGGGTCGCCGGGGCAGTTTGAGCAGCAGTGCCGGTATCTCGCTTCGCGGGGGATGGTGGCGATCACGGCGGATTACCGCGTGGCGTCGCGGCACCAGGTGAAGGCGGCGCAGTGTGTGTCAGATGCGAAGTCGGCGATCCGCTATGTGCGGGCTCATGCGAAGGAACTGGGCGTGGATCCGAGGCGCATCGCTGCGGGCGGCGGTTCGGCAGGCGGGCATATCGCGGGTTGCACGGGGACGGTGCCGGGTCTCGATGAGGCGAACGAGGACAAGGCGGTGAGTTCGGTCCCGGACGCGATGGTGCTTTTCAATCCGGCGCTGACGCTGGCGCCGGTGGAGGGGAATGACTTCGGTGGTTTCGGTGCGCGTGTCGGC
>JBEBGK010000888.1:0-2206 GCA_040081515.1 Chthoniobacteraceae bacterium | reverse complement strand
CGGCAAAGGCGACCGCCGCATTCCAGCGCTGGTGGGTGCCCGCGAGCGCGAGCGCCCATCCACCGGCAAGCGGCTGGCTCACCACCCTCAGCCGCGATCCCAGGCGCTCCGCGGTCGCGGCGATCACCTGCTGCGCATCCGGCAACTGCGGCGCGGAGACGACAGGCACGCCGGGCTTGATGATGCCCGCCTTCTCCGCTGCGATCGCCGCGAGCGTGCCGCCGAGATGCTGCATGTGATCGAGGCCGATCGGAGTGATGACCGAGACGACGGGCGTGACGACATTGGTCGCATCCAGCCGCCCGCCCATGCCGGTCTCCAGAATCACGATCTGGGCGCGCTGCCGCTGGAACCAGGACAACGCGAGCGCCGTCGTCACCTCGAAGAACGTCGGCGAATGATCCCAGCCCGCGATGACGGATCGGATTTTCGCGATGCCCTCCTCGACGTGAAGTTCCGGGATGCAATTCGCCCCCATGCGGATTCGCTCCCGGAAACTGACCAGATGCGGGGAGGTGTAGAGGCCGGTACGGTGGCCGGCCGCGACGCAGATCGCGGCGAGCATCGCGCACACGGAGCCCTTTCCATTCGTGCCAGCCACGTGGATGAAACGCCGCTGATCGCCGCTGCGCGTCTCGATCCCCAGCGCCTCGCAAAGGCGGGACATGTTCTCGAGCCCCAGCTTGATGCCGTGGACCTGCAGTCCGTACAGCCAGTCGAGCGATTCGCGGTAGCTCATCGGGGACGGTTCTCCGGACATACGCGCCAGGTTCGTGAAACGACGGGAGCCTTTGCAGCGCTCAGGAAAAACGACGGGCCGGCGACCTGGGGGTGGACTTCACGCCATGGCGGGCGCCAGGTAGGCGAGCAGGCCCGCGAGGGTTTCCTTCATCCTCTTCCGATGCACGATCATGTCCAGGAGGCCGTGATCGAGGCAGAACTCCGCGGTCTGGAAACCCGGTGGCAGTTCCTGATGGGTCGTCTCGCGAATGACGCGCGGCCCGGCAAAGCCGATCATGCACTTCGGCTCGGCGATGATGATGTCCCCGACGCTTGCATAGCTCGCCATCACACCGGCGGTGCTCGGATTGGTGAGAACGGAGATGTAAGGCAGCCGGGCCTCCGCGTGCCGGGAGAGGGCGCCGCAGGTCTTGGCCATCTGCATGAGCGAAAGCATCCCTTCATACATCCGGGCTCCGCCGCTGGCGCTGATGATGACGACCGGAATGCGCTCGGCCGTCGCGCGCTCGATCGCGCGGGTGATTTTTTCACCGACGACGCTGCCCATGGTCGCCGCGAGGAATCCGAAGTCCATCACCGCGAGGCTGACTTTCCGCCCCTCCATCCGTCCGGTCCCTGTGATCACGGCGTCGCGGAGCCCGGTGGACTTCTGGTATTTCCGCAGCCGATCCGTGTAGCTGGCCTGCCCGGTGAATTTCAGCGTATCCACCGAGGAAAGGGCGGCGTCGCATTCCTCGAACGTCCCCTCGTCGGTGAGCAATTCGATCCGGTCATGCGCCGTCATCGTGAAGTGATGCTCGCATTTCGGGCAAATCCAGTCGTTCCGCTCGATCTCGAGGTTGTGGATGATCTCGGCGCAATCCGGGCACTTGGTCCAGAGCCCCGGCGGGAGTTCGCGTTTCTTGCCAGAGGTGAAGATCGGCTTGGAGAAGATTCCCATGGGATTGGTTGGATCAGGATCGGACATCGTTGGAAGGAGGGACCGGCATCAGCCACGCGCAATCGTAATGACACGCACGGAGGCCGCGCCCGCGCGCAGGAGCACGCACGAGCATTCCTCGACGGTCGATCCCGTCGTGAACACGTCGTCAACAAGGACGAGGTGGCGGTCTTTCACACCCGCAGTGTGGCGCAGCCGGAAGGCCCCACGCAAGTTTTCCATTCGCTCATGTCGATCGAGTTTCGTCTGCGTCGTGGTGTACCGGGTGCGCCTGAGGCAATCCCACATCGGGATGCCGGTGCTCCGCGCGACGAGGCGCGCGAGTTCCGCGGCCTGGTTGAACTCGCGTTCGCGGTAGCGGATGTGATGCAACGGAACGGGCACAAAAGCCGCGAAGGGCCGGTTCGCGATTCGCCGGTCGGCGAGCGCCTCCGCCAGCCACGCCGCGAGCGGCCGGCGCAGGTAGAGCCGGTGATCGTATTTGAAGGCGTGGATGAGATCCCTCACGACGCCGCGGCTTTGATA
>JBEBGK010000887.1:0-2207 GCA_040081515.1 Chthoniobacteraceae bacterium | reverse complement strand
GCAACGTGCAGGCGCGCGACTTGAACCGGCAACTGCTTCAGTCCCGCGACAGCATCGGCAGGCCGCGCCTCGACGGCATTCTCGCCCGCCTCAGCGCGCTGAATCCGTCCGTCACGCTCGTCGGCGTGGATGAGAACATCTCGGACGCGAATGCCCGTTCACTCGCCTCGGAGGCCGACGTGATCGTCGATGCGGCGCCTCTCTTCGAGGAGCGTTTCGCCATGAACCGCGCCGCCGTCGCGCTGGGAAAACCGATGGTCGAGTGTGCGATGTACGCGATGGAGGCGAACCTGACGACATTCCTGCCCGGCAAGACCGGCTGTCTCGCCTGCCTGCACCCCGAATCCCCGCCGACCTGGAGGCGCGAGTTCCCAGTCCTGGGCGCTGTGTCCGGGACCGTCGCGTGCCTGGGAGCGGTCGAAGTCGTGAAGGTCCTCACCGGGATCGGCACGCCGCTCGCCGGGACCCTGCTCACGATGGATCTCGGCACGATGCAATTCCGCCGCCACCGCATCCGCCGCACGGCAGATTGCCCGGTGTGCGGGGCGGCGTGAGCCGGCGGTCACCTGTCCTCGAGCCGCCGGAAGATCACCACTTCACCGAAGGCGTCATTCCAGTCCGCCGCCGGGTCCTCCAGAAATTTTCGCACGTCCACCGGGCTCTTGTCCTTCACCCCGTCCCCGCCCATCGCGCGGATGCGCAGCTTCTTTCCATCGTCCGCTTTCTCCAGCCACAGGAGCGTGTAACGTTCGGCATCCGGCTTCGGAATCCCGTCGCTGAACGTCGCAAGAACCCGCAGTTGCAGGACGGTGCGCCCACGCACGCCCAGTTGGCGCGCCTCATAATAGAGCCCTCCCTTCTCACCGCTCGGATGATGCAGAACGAGACGCGTGTCATCGATCGGCGCGACGACGGCGAACTCCAGCTTCCGCGGGTCGCCCTTTTCTTCCTCCGAGACCCACACGCCGGGGAGACCCGGATCCGTCTTCGCAAAGCCGTCTGCAAAGACAGGCTCCTTGAAAAGGCAGGAACTGCACAGGCACATCATCGCGGCAGTCAGGAGAAGCTGCGTCAGGATCTTCATGCCGCGATTGATCCGGTCCGGCGATGCGCGAGGCAAGGACGATTCCATGCTTCGCCGGCCGCGCCCCGACGGACGCGCAAGGATCCCCGCGATTGACGGAGGGGGCGGAAATGGTGTGGCTTTGCGGCTCACGACACACACTCCCCATGCGCAAACTGCTCCTCTCCCTCGCCACCCTCGCAACATTGCTCGGCCCGGCCGCCGCCGCGGAATACAAGGCGGTTCCCAATTGGTACAAGCTCGAGCCCGGCCGCCCGCAGATGGGCAACATGCATGGCGATGTCGCCGTCGCCTCGAACGGCGAAGTGTATGTCAGCGTGATGGACCCGAAGGCCGCGCTACAAGTGTACGCGCCGGATGGCAAATGGCTGCGCAACGTGCCGGACGCGCCACCAGACTTCCACGGGTTCGTCATCCACAAGGATGCGGATGGCGAGTTCATCTACGGTCCGCGGCTCGGCGCGGGGAACATTCTCAAGCTCACGCTCGACGGGAAGGAAGTGCTGAACATCCCGCCGTCGGCCATCCCCGATGAGTTCAAGAAAGCGGGCAAGGACGGCAAACTGGGCGTGCGCCTCACCGCGATGGATGTCGCGCCCAATGGCGATCTCTTCGTGACCGACGGCTATTCGAGCGACTACGTGCATCGCTTCGACAAGACGGGGAAATACATCAAGTCCTTCGGCGGAAAGAAGGAGCCCTACAGCTTCAACACGCTGCACAAGATTGCCATCGACACCCGCTTCAGCCCGCCGCGCGTCATCGGCTGCGACCGCGCGAATGGGCGCGTCGTCCACATGTCGCTCGACGGGGAATTCCTCGGCGTCATCGCCAAGGATCTGGTCCTGCCCGCAGCGGTGGTGATTCATGGCGACCTCGCGGTGGTCGGCGAGATCAAGGGCCGCATCACGCTTCTCGACAAGGCGGGGAAGGTCGCCGCGCAGCTCGGGGCAAACGACCACGCGGATGAAATCGGCACCAACAGGACCGAGCCGGACAAATGGCGTCCCGGCATCGTCACAGCGCCGCACGGAGTGGCATGCAACGAACGCGGCGATATTTTCGTCGCCGAATACAACATTTTCGGCCGCGTGCATCGCTTCAACCGCGAGTAGCAAAGGGG
>JBEBGK010000886.1:0-2211 GCA_040081515.1 Chthoniobacteraceae bacterium | reverse complement strand
AGGCCGGCAGCGAACACGCCGACCTTGTAGCCCTTGGGCACTTTGATCTTGCTCCCATCCGGCTTGACCGGCGTGCGGGTGGACCACTTGCCGGCGGGACCGCCCGGTTCGGCCATTGCACGGTCCTGCGCGAATGCGGAACCGGAAAGGGTCCCCACCGCAACCGTGACCACTGCTGCATATTTCAGAATTTTCATTTCGTCTCCTCCTCCTGGTTAGAATTCCCTGCACCTGCTTGGTCAGAATTCCACTTCAACTGCGTTGCAACGACCTGCATACCCTGGCCGTTCGACCGGCTGGATCTTTCTTATCCCTATTTTTTTTCCGCCGTTCCCGTGAACGTGCGGATATGGGCGACGAGGTCGGTGACCTTCTCGTCGCCGAATTTGTGCTCCCAGGCGGGCATGGCCGCGATCTTGCCCATGTAGGCGCCGCCCTTCTTGATGATCATCCTGAGATAGTCGTCCGGCACCGAATCCATGTATTCCTTGTTGGCGAGCGTGCCAATACGGGGCACGAACCCGCTCTTCGTCCCTTCCTGGCCGTTACCATAGGTGCCGTGGCATCCGGCGCACATCTGTTCGAAGATTTCCTTGCCGGTTTCGGGAGCAGTTTGTGCCGGCGCCGTGACGGGCGCAATAGCCAACAGCATGGTCATGATTGTTATCGGGTACTTCATGCACGTCCTTGGGGAAACCCGTGAATAACCGGATCATGGGATAGGTAGCTACAACCGTAACACGTGTGGCAAGACGGCTCAAGGGACCCTTTCCCAGCCTGTTACACGCTATTTATTTTTGTGCAGCGCATCGCGCACGAAGTCGTTGGTATACGCGTCGGCAGGGTTCAGATTCGTGGCTTCCCTGACGGCCTGCTCGAAGCCGCCCAGCACTTTCAACTGCGCCTGCGCACCCGCCGCGGGAAACAGTCCGTCCCGGGAATAGCTCTCGCTGTTCTTGCGATACGCGTCCAGATAGAGCGCGCGATCACCGAGAAGATAGTCCGCCGGGACCGTTTTTGTCACGTCATCCGGCGTCGCCGTCTGCAGCCACTTCAATGCGCGCACCATCGCATTCGTCAGCGCCTGCACCGTATTCGGATTGGCCTTGATGAATTCCTCCCGGGTGTAGAGCGAGCCCGAAGGCAATGGGCTGCCGTACACCGCTTTTGCACCCTGTACGCTCACTGTTTCCACGACGACTTTGATCGTGCCGGCCTTTTCCATCATCGTGATGGCGGGCTCGATATTCGCGATGGCATCCAGGTGGCCGGCATGCATTGCAGCAACTGCGGCCGGCCCCGTGCCGACACCGATGATGGAGACGTCGTCGGGTGCCAGACCGGCCGAGGCCAGAAGATAATTTATGAATGCGTGCGTGCTCGAACCCGGGGCGGACACGCCGATCTTCATGCCCTTCAGGTCCTTCGGGGATTTGTATTGCGTGGCACGCTCCTTTGCCACGCCCAGCGAAATGGCGGGAGTTGCGCCCTGCAGCACAAAGGCCCGCAAATTCTGCCCCCGCGCGCGCATGACCATCACGTGATCGAATCCGCCGGAAACGACATCGGCCCCGCCGCCCATCATCGCCTGCAACGCCTTCGCCCCGCCGGCAAAATCCAGGATCTCGACCTGCAATCCCTCGTCCCGGAAATAACCGAGCCGCTCTGCGATCGTAAGCGGCAGGTAATACAACGCGGCTTTGCCGCCGACTGCGATGGTTGTCTTCGGTTTTTCCGGCGGGGCGCCGTGCGACGCCGCTGTACTGAGCAAGACGACCAGCGCAAGGATGGGCGCAATCAATCTGTTCATGGACTTTCCGCAGTCGATGTTTGAGGGTTGGTGGATTGTAACGCGGGGATCGTGCCATGCGACGCTGAAGACGCCCACGCGATCCGACGTTAAACTCGCGCTTTCCGCGGCCTGCAAACAAGCCTGCAATCAATCAGCGCTGTGGACAACTAACGAGGAGACCGAATCTTGATCGACCTGTATCTTGCGGGAACTGCCAACGGATTTCGCGCCTCAGTGGTGCTGGAGGAGGCCGGACTGCCGTATCGTGCGCACAAAGTCGACCTCGCCAAGGGGGAACACCGCGGCGCGGAGTTTCTCAAACTCAACCCGGCCGGGCTGATTCCGGTCATCGTCGATCAGGATGGCCCTGGCGGCAAGCCCCTCACGCTCTCGCAGTCGGGCGCCATCATCCTCTACAT
>JBEBGK010000096.1:0-8665 GCA_040081515.1 Chthoniobacteraceae bacterium | reverse complement strand
GCACGCTCCAGACGATTCCATCGCTTGGAACGCACATAACAAAACAAACTGAAATCATCATACCATGCTCCGTAAACTGAACACCAAACGCGGGGGCTTCACCCTCGTGGAAATCATGATCGTCGTCGCAATCATCGCATTGCTGGCGGCGATTGCCGTGCCGAACTTCCTGCGCAGCCGCAAGCGTTCGCAGGCCACGCAGGTCCTCGAGGATCTGCGCCTCATTGATTCGGCGATCGACCAGTACGCGATCGAGAACAACAAGAAGGAGGGCGACACGCTCAACTGGACGACCGTGCGCAACTACCTCAAGACGGGCAGCCGCCTGGAGGCCAGCGGTGGCGCGGACATCATCGGCACCAGCTTCGGCACCACCTTCACGGTGGACACCATTCCGAAAGTGCCGGGCGCGACCTTCAACGCCCTCTCGGACGTTGCGCCGTCCACGTTCTGGACGCCCTACTACTAGGCAACTCTCCGTTTAGAAAACGGATTCATCACACCCGGCTGTTCCTCGCGGACAGCCGGGTGTTCGCTTTGGTGGAGGGAGGCGGGGATTGGCTGAAGCAGCCCCGGTGATGGTCTCATCGGCGGTTCTCGCTTGTGGATGCGATGTCACAAAACCTTCCGCCGCATGGCATCACCCCTGCTAATCATGGTTCGCAGCATCCGTCATCCTCCGAGGAACGGTCCAAAAGAAAAAACCAATTCATCCACCCATGCTGCGGCAACCAGACATCAGGCTGAGGGCTTTCACCCTCGTGGAAATCATGGTCGTCGCCGCGATCATTTCGCTCATCGCGGTGATCGCCGTGCCGAACTGGTTGCGCGCCCGGGAGCGTTCGCAGGCGTCGGTCATCCTGGAAGATCTCCGCCTCATCAGCGAGGCGATCGACCAATTCGCCGTGGAGAACAACAGCAAGCAAGGGGATACCGCGAGCTGGGCCCAGATCCACCCGTACATCAAGACGGGCACACGCCTGCAAGCGAGCGGCGGATTGGACCTCTTTGGCAACAGCTTCGGCTCGTCGTTCACCGTGGATACACCGCCCAAACTCCCGGCGGCGACGTTCAGCGCGTTGTCGGACACGACGCCGGCCGAGTACTGGGCTCCTTTCTACTAGCAGACTGCTGGGCGACATCCGAATCGAGCCTTTGCCAGTCGCTCGGCGTGCTGCGGGAGCCCGATGACATCGCCCATGCTTCAACCATCGCTTTGAACGAAACCAGCCCAGCCTGCGATTCCGTGGACAACGCACCGCCGGTCGGGCATCCCCGCCTGCGTCCGTGGTGGGTGCTGATTGCCTTTCTGCTCGCGGGCTTTGCAATCTACGCACCTGCGCTGAACGGGAAGTTGATCTGGGACGATCATTATCTGGTCGGGCAGAATCCGTTTTTTCGCAGCCCGGTATTCGTGGGCGAGGTGTTCCGCCATTACCTCTTCTTCGAGTCCTTCTCGACCTACTACCGGCCGGTCCAGAACCTCTCCTACATGGTCGATTACTGGCTCTGGGCGGGTTCGCCGGCTGGCTATCACGTCACCAATGTGCTGCTCCATGCATCGGCCGCCTGGTTGCTCTTTCTGCTCATGCGGAGGCTGCTGCCATCGCTGCCGGGCGGCGCGCGACTCCCGGGCTGGGTTCCACTTCTCCTGTCGCTCGCCTGGCTGGTCCACCCGGTTCACAATGCGGCGGTCGCCTACATCTCGGGGCGCGCCGACAGTCTCGCGGCGCTGCTCGCACTGGGCGCATGGCTCCTGTGGCTGCGGGCGTGGGAATGCCGGTCGCGGCTGGCGGCTGTCGCCGTATTCGCCGCGGCTGCCATCGCGCTGCTCGCGGCGCTTTGCTCCAAGGAGATCGCGCTCGTCTGGCTCGCGATCTTCGCCGCGCATCTGTGTTTCCTCGGGTCGGGAATCTCGCGAATGCGGCGCTATGGCTCGCTTGCGGGTGCGGGGCTGGTGCTCGGGATCTATGTGGTGCTCCATTCGCTTCCCGCGGCCCGCGCAGCGGCGGAGGGTTCGGCCCCCGAGGCATTCGCGAACCGCGTGGTGCTCATGTTCCGGGCCCTGGGTGACTACACCGGCCTCATGTTCGCCCCGGTCCGGCTGACGATGGAGCGCAGCCTCGGCCCGGTCGGGGCGGAAGCGGGCGCGTGGTGGCGGCCGTCCGGCGCGGGGCATCTCTTTTATCTGGGCCTTGCCTCGCTGGGCGCGTGCATCTGGGCGTGCCGGCGGCGGGGCGAAGGGAGATCGCTCCGGAGGTTCGGCGCGATGTGGTTTGCGATCGCCTTCGTGCCGATCTCGAACCTCATCCCGCTGAACGCACAGGTCGCGGAGCACTGGATTTACACGGCGAGCATCGGCTTGCTGCTGTTCGTGGCGGGCGCCTGCCTCATGCTTCCGAAGCTCGCGCGGCAGCGGTTTGGCGTCCTGGCCGGCTGTGCGATTGCCGCGCTCGCGGTGCGGACTGCATTCCGCGCGGCGGACTGGGCTGATCCGGTGCGGTTCGCGCGAACGACGATCGAGAGCGGGGGCGGTTCGCCCCGGCTGCTGATCTACTTGAGCGAGGAGATCGGCCGCGCGGGAAGGCTGGCCGACCAGGAGCAGCTCCTGCGAAAGCTGCTGCAACTCCATCCCGGCCTCACGACCGCCCGCATCCATCTGGGCGTGTGCCTGCAGAAACAGGGTCGCTGCGACGAGGCGCGTGCGCTCCTCGATCTCGGCCGCGCAACCGTCGCGGTCCGCGATGCGCCGCGGACGTGGAATGCCGCGCTCAATCTCGCAGGGCAGGCGCACAAGGAAGGCCGGAGCGGCGACGCCCTGGCGCTGGTGCGCGAATGGCGTCCCCAATTTCCCGAGACCTGGGAGCTGGCAGCATACGAGGCCGTCATCCTGCGCGACATGGGAAAGCTCCGTGAAGCCCTCGCCGTGGTGGAGGGCTTTGCGCGCGGGCATTGGTGGCATTTGCAGGCGCAACTGGCGAAGGCCTCCCTCCAGCGGCAGGCCGGCGATTACGAGGCCGCGCTGGCGACCGCGCGGCTCGCCTCGCGGCTCGATGTGCACGGCGCCGCGGCATTCGATGAAGCCGCGCGCGACGAACTCGCGCTGGACCGGCCGCTCGATGCCCTCGAGTCCGCCGCGGTGGCGATTGCCCGCGCGCCGGGCGATCCGGAGCTTCTCGGTTTGTTCTCCGTGATCCTGCACACGCTCGGCCGCGAGCGGGAGGCGCTGGTCGTCCGCCGAAGGGCGGCGGCGATCACGGCGGGCAATGCACGGCGTTTACTGTAACTGAATTTCCCCGGCGTCGAACGTCACGCGCTTGAAGACTTGCTTGTCCGCCGGTCGATCGGCCTCGAACGGATCATAGATGAGCACCAGCGCCTGGTATTTCCCCGGCTTCGCGGAAGGAGGGGGACGAATCGCCCATTCCTCGCTCATCCGGCCTGACTCCATCTCCGGCGCGATGGGTCCCTTCACGATGGAAATGAGGCGCCCCTCGGCGTTGCGCAGGTAGAGCGCCGCCCAGAGCACCGACGGGCGCTGCTTCTGCAATTCCCACTCCATGCGGAGCAGCGCGGCGTCGCCTGCCTTGGGCGGGACACGCTGGATCGAGAGCAGGGTGTGGTATTCGTCGAGCTTGCGTCCCTCGCCGCCGGCCGATTCCGCGGGCGCCGGTGCCCCCTGCCGGAAAACGGTGAATTCATTCCTCGCCAGCTTCTGCCATTTCACGCCGCGCAGGAATTCGTGCAGCAGCATGTCCGACGCCGGGATGATCTGCCCGGTCACCGTCTTCATCCGCGGATGAAAATTGCCGGCCTTGCGATCAAAGGTGGCCGTGTCCGCGACATCGAGGACCACGAAATCCGTCGGCGACGGCGGGGTGTAGTTCGCACGGCTCAGGGTCTTGAGGCCTTTGAGGATGTGATGAAGCGAGTAGAGTTGCTCGCGTTTTGCCAGATGGGAGAGGTACGGCATCCCGGCCGTCACGCTCGCTTTGCCGGGGATTGCAACGAGCATTTCCTGTTTCCATGCCCGTGCCCGGAGCGCATCCCGCGAACCGGCGACGGTGCCCCACACGCGCCGCGCCGGGCCGAACCACGGCTGGCAGATCACGCACGCAATCGCCAGCCACGCCGCGAGCGTGTCCCGCCAGAAAAGCTTCGCTCCGGCCTCGACCGCGCCGAACCAGAACAGCGGCAGCAGCGGCGCCGCGTAATGGTATTGGATGCTCCACTCCGACGGGCGCCACGAGAGCAGATGTTGCGCGAGCAGCGGCGCCGCCACGAACAGCCACCGTGGCCGGAGCAGCGGCAGCAGGACGAATGGCACCACCATGCCCCACACGAGATTACCCTCCGTGAGCCCCCGCCACAGCGCCCGTGCCGCCCTCGACGGCTCGGTGAAAAAGCCCGTCAGGATTGACGCGCCGGAGTTCCCGAGATGCGAGTAGAGCTCGAGGTAATCCACCCGCCCGGCATTCAGCCACGGGCCGATGACCAGCGCGCACAGCAGCAGCCACCCGAGCGCGAAGCAGCCCGGGATGACGTTCCATGCGATCCGCCATTCGCGACCGCGCCGGCCTTCGAGCACGTAGTGGATCACGCACATCCATGCGAGCAGCAGGGCCATGTTCTCCTTGCACAGCAGAACGAGGAAAAACCAGATCCAGAAAAGCCCCAGGATCTCCTTCAGCCGCGCCTCGAGCATGAGCAGCAGCAGCGGCGCCGCGAGGGCCTCGGGGTGAAACTCGTGCAGCGCCACAAATCCCGTCGCCGGGGCGAGCAGTGTCGCGATGCCCAGCCACATCGATGCGCCCGGCCCGAACTCCAGATGCCGCGCGATCCGCCAGCCCGTGAACGGCATCGTCGCCAGCAGCACCGTCTGCACGATCACCAGCAGCATCGGGTGCGACCAGATTTTGAAGAAAGGCAGCAGCAGAAAAACGATCGGCTCCTGGTGATTTCCCATCAGCGGCACATCGAGCAGGGACACGAGGCCTTTGCCCTGCCCCGCCAGCCACAGCCCCTGCGTGTAGAATGCGAGGTCGAACGTCGTGTATTGGAACGACCACCATCGGAACCACGAATCGGCGATGACGACGGCGCAAAAAATCAGGGCGGCCAGCCAGAGGGCCCGGGGCTTGGTAACGTTCTCGAATGGCATTGAATCCGCTTACTACAGGGAACTTCATGGAAAAGCCAGCAGCCCAACGCCTGGCCGCGCTCGACACCCTCCGGGGAATCGCGGTTCTCCTTGTCCTCGCACGCCACATGCGGTTGCCCCGCGGGCTTTCCCCATGGCTCGATGTCCCGATTCGTACGCTGGAACGGGGCGGTTGGATCGGTGTGGATCTGTTTTTCGTCCTCAGCGGCTTTCTTGTAAGCGGTCTGCTCTTCCGGGAATGGTCGCGCCACGGTGAATTGCGCGCCGGGCGGTTCCTGATCCGGCGCGGGTTCAAGATTTACCCCGCATTTTTCGTGATGCTCGCGGTGGTGATGATCTGGAGCGCGTGCTTCGGCCGCTGGCCCGGCTGGGGCCCGGTCGCCGCCGAGGCCCTGTTTGTCCAGAACTACTGGGCGGGAATCTTTCCGCACACTTGGACACTCGCGATCGAGGAACACTTCTACCTCGCGCTCCCTCTCGTGCTATTTGCTCTGCGCGGGGAAAAGGAGCGGCCTTTTGCCGCGGTGCCAGCCCTCTTCGCCGGTGTCGCCGTCGGCTGCCTCGCACTTCGCGTGGCCGGGGCGTGGGAGCAGGTGAATGCCACGCGCGCCAGCCTCGCGCCCACCCACCTCCGCGTCGATTCGCTGCTCTTCGGCGTATTCCTCCAGTGGCTCATGCACTTCCACGGCGAACGGCTCGGCGGCTTTGTTCTCCGGTGGCGCTGGTGGATGCTCGCCTCGGCTGCCGCCCTCGCCGCGCCGGCCTTTGTCTTCGAACTGGTTCCGACGTGGTACCTGTTCACCTTTGGCTTCAGTGCGCTCTACGTTGCCGGCGGGCTCGTCCTGCTTGTCGCCATTCATCATCCCGCCCGGCGCGGAGCGCTGGCATGGATTGGATTCTACTCCTACTCGATCTATCTCTGGCACATGGCCGTGGATCGCATTTTTCTGCCGCTCCTGCTGCCGCGGGACATCGAGCCGCTGCTCTGGCTCGCTGCCTACTTCCTGGCCTCGATCGCGGTCGGCGTCCTCGCTGCGTGGATTGTGGAGATGCCTTTCCTCAGGCTGCGGGACCGCTGGTTTCCCTCCGGCTCCGAGGCGGCCCGAGCGGAACGAAGACCGCCGCTTGACGTCACCGCGCCCGCGCTTACAACGCGCGGCCATGTCGCGTGACATCGTTTACTTCGATCTAGAGACCCAGCGCACCGCCAACGACGTCGGCGGCTGGGACAAGAAGCGCGACATGGGCATGAGCCTCGGCGTCACCTACAGCACGCGGCTCGGCGAATACCGCATCTTTAGCGAAAAGCGCGTGGACGATCTCGTGGACCAACTCCTCAAGGCCGACCTGGTCGTCGGGTTCAACGTCATCAATTTCGACTACGAAGTCCTCATGGGCTACACGGTGCTCGACCTGCCGCACCAGTGCCGGACGCTCGACCTCATGGTGGACATCGAGGCAAAGCTCGGCCACCGCCTCGGGCTCGATGCCGTGGCGAGCGCGAGCCTCGGCGTCGGCAAGACAGGCGACGGTCTCGACGCGATCAAGTGGTGGCGCGCCGGCCGGCTGCTGGACATCGCCGAGTACTGCTGCTTCGACGTGAAATGCACGAAGCTCGTCCACGAATACGGCGTCGCGAACCGCAAGGTGCAATACGACGACCGCTTCAAGCAGCGCAAGAGCGTCCCGGTGGAGTGGGTGCTCTAGCTATCCGGAGTGCTGATCACTTGCAGCGTCGTGGGATTTGTGCCGCCTGAATGCGTGGAAACAGGCCGAACAGGATCTGCGCAATGAGCCCGAGCAGCGGCCCGGTCTGGCGATAGCTCGCGAACACCGGCGCCAACGCCCGGGACCGCGGCCGCCTTTGCCAGCGCATCCAGATCGGCGCTGCTGACAGCGCTTCCGTCGAAGTCCGCGCGGGTCGTCTGGCGTTTCGGAATCGCGCGAAAGAGCGGGGACTCCGCCGCCTGACTCTCGACGTAGTCGAAGACCACCCCGCCGTCGCCTTCCTGATCAAAGCGCAACTCACCCGGCATTCCCCGCGCCGCGCAGGCGAGCGACAGATTCTCCGCCGCGCATCCGAGGCTCGCGTAGAGGTGGTGATCGTCGGGATCGACGACCGGCGTGCGGCGCGAAAAGTCCGGCAGGATCGCGATCCGCTTCGGGGCGGACGTGAACCGCCACGGCTGCGTGTTGTGTCCGTTCGCCGCGAGCGCGGCGAAGCGGAGGAGGTCGATGACATCGGGACGGCCCGGCAAATCCGCGCGCATCGCCCGGGCCGCGGCGTGGTATTCCGTCATGCTGCCCATGCTCCGCACATTCCACCAGGCGGCCGCACCTGCTCCGGCCACCGCCGCACCACCGATGAGCCATTTTCGTCGCGTGATCATATCGGCGATTGTGTCAGGTCAGATGCAGGGAATGAAAGATTGATTCCGGGGTGACGCAGGCAGCCTGCTCGCACTGTTCCGAGTGGCGTCGCTGCCGCACGGCAATTATTCTCGCCAAGATTTTTCCCGGCGGCGTATTGCCACGAAGCTTTTCATCATGCGCGCCGCCATCCTTGCCCTTGCCACTGCTGTCTCCACCGTTCTCGCCGCCGAGGCTCCGCCGGATTTCCGGTTCAAGGTGGAGACACTTTTCGAGGGCATCCCGCAGCCGATGGAGATCGAGATCTCGCCGGATGGGCGGATCTTTTTCAACGAATACGGCGGCAAGCTGAAGATCTATCATCCGGACACGAAGGCGATTGTGGAGGCCGGGCAGATCGAGGTTTTCAACGGCCAGGAAAACGGCTTCCTCGGCTTCGCGCTCGATCCGAAGTTTTCCGCGAACGGCTGGATATACTGCCTGCATTCGCCGAAGGGCTTCGACGGGCAGCATCTCAGCCGGTTCACGATGCAAGGCGACACGCTCGATCTCGCGAGCGAGAAGGTGCTGCTGAAATTCGAGGAGCAGCGCAAGGAGTGCTGTCATCACGCGGGGTCGGTCGAGTTCGGGCCGGATGGCTGCCTGTATTTCTCGACGGGCGACAACACGCATCCGCACGGCGACAGCGGCGGCTACGCGCCCATCGACGAGCGGCCCGACAAGGCGCCGTGGGACGCGCAGAAATCCGCGGGCAACACGAACAGCCTTGCGGGAAAGGTGAACCGCATCCGCCCGAAGCCGGATGGCACTTACGAAATCCCCGAGGGGAATCTCTTTCCACCCGGCACGCCGAAGGCGCGGCCCGAGATCTACGCGATGGGCTGCCGCAATCCGTGGCGCATGTCGGTGGATGAAAGGACGGGCTACGTGTATTGGGGCGAGGTGGGTCCCGATGCGGGCGACGACGGGCCGCGCGGACCGCGGGGTTACGATGAGATCAATCAGGCGAAGAAGGCGGGCAATTTCGGCTGGCCGTATTTCATCGGGAACAACTTCGCGTATTTCGACTACGACTACGTGACGAAGAAGGCCGGCGCGCAGTTCGACCCGCTGCACCCGATCAATGAGGGCCCG
>JBEBGK010000885.1:0-2215 GCA_040081515.1 Chthoniobacteraceae bacterium | reverse complement strand
TCCCAGCGAGGCTCACGCCCGCTGGCCGGTCTCCGGGATTAGAAACGCTGCCGGTGTGAAACTCTGCCTTGAATGGCCATGTCACGTTCTGATCACGGGGGACATAGTGGAAAGTCGCCGTCTTGCCAGTGGTGAGTTCCGCAGGCATTGCCGCACTGGCGGCGGCGATGTCCAGAGCATTCACCGTGGCCGAAAGCGGGGTCGGGTATCCGATGGCGAAGCGCCAACGCGGGTTGGCTTCATCCTTGTTCGCCGCAGCCGCGCTCGGAGGGTCGCCCCGCAATGGTGGGTCGAAGCCCTCGTAGAGATCGCTTCGCTCAAAGTAGGCCTCGAACTCCAACTGGATGCTTCTTACCACCCTCATGTTCCCATACACGTCAACCACCTGCCTTTCCTTCGGGCCTGCAGTGCTGCCGTCCGGGTTCAGGGCCAAGGGTTGGGAAATCGTCACCCCAGGCGACATGGATTCCCGTCTTGAGAGTGCATATCGCCCATCGGCCATGAGTTGGAGGCAGAAGCTTGCCGACTCCCACTGGTTGCCATCAACCGCTTCCTGCGCTGTGAAAATGATCCTCGTCGGCGCGCCATTGGGGAAGGCGATCCCGTTGATCACCGCCCCTGCGGAGGCCGGGTCCGCGTCGGTCATCAGGGTGGGGCGGATGTTTCGGATTTGTTTGTGGAACTTGTCTTAGTCATCGCGGGTGCCGTCGGGTTTGTTGGTCCATTTGAGCAGGTCGATCAAGGGGAAGGGATCGTCCCAGACGCCGGTGGAGGTCTCGATGGCGAACCAGCCCTGGGTCATGTAGATGCCGTCAACGTAGCCGTAAGTGGTGCCGATGGCTTGGTGTGCGCCGTTCATCTGGGTGATGCCGTCCGGAACATCCTCGACCTGCCCGCCCTGGCAGTACTTGTATCGGTAGTCCCATATTTCCGGGTCGTCGTCGAAATACCGCACGAGGAAGGCGCCGTGGTTATTGAGCCCGTACAGTGCCAGGGAACCGCCACCGTAAACCGGCAACTCGAGCGAGCCCTCAGAAAGATCGGGAATCTCGCTCAACGTAGCCCCTGGCTCCGCGAAAAGCGTCCGATAGCGATAAGTGCCTTCGTGAGGGTCATCCTCCGGGTCCGGTGTGGGAACGAATTCCATATCCCATGCGAGCCTGTGCCCTGCGTTGTTCACGGCTACCGTGGCACCGAGACCGAGCGAGTCAGAGTTTTTCGGAATCGGACCTGCGGGCCATGGGATGTTTGCGACGGGCCATTCGCCGGTGCGATAAGAGATGCTTCCCTGCCCGGCGTTCCATGGACCCGGAATTCCGAAGGGATAGGGTGGTGGGGGAGGGTAGAAAAACCATGCCGAGTATGAAGTGAACGCAGACATCGCGAGGGTGCCCGAGGCATTGATCCCGCTGACGGAAATGCCCGACTGCACGATGCCGCCCGTGCCAGCCCCGTACGGTCCGACGAAATAATGACTGAGGTCGTGGCCGGTCATTGGCCTCCAGTCTGCGCCCGCCGGCCCTGGATCCAGCGTCGGGAAGTTCTGAAGTTCAGTTAAAATGCCATCCTGCCATTGATACACATGGCCGGTCTTTCCGATTTCGCCCGGCGTATCGCTCGTGCCGAAGAAGGCGACGTTGTGATTGTCATCGAGCGCGACATGTTCGGCATCGAAGGTGCCGCGCACATTTTCCGGCAGGTATGCGCTGAGGTCGGTTACGGCGTAGAATTTCGGCGGGATGTAGTCGCTGCGACGCCCGTCGCTGGGGAAGAGGTCCTCGCGATCCGGCACGCCGTCCCCGTCGGAGTCGGCACTGGCCGGGCTGGTTCCTGCCGTGGCCTCGGGGCCGTCCAGGATGCCGTCGTCATCGCTGTCGGGATTTGTGAGGCTCGTCCAGAATTCGGGCGTCAGACCGCGGTTCGCGTTGGCGAGGAGTTCGGCGAGATTGGACAGGCCGTCGGAATCGGCATCGGAATCGAGGTCGAGGGCAAAGGCGCGCTTGAGCTGGCCGAGATTGGCCATGGCGTGATTGTTGTCATCGCCCGTGGCGTCTGTCCACGGCTTTGCCCATGCGGGGTCGAGCGTGGAGGTGGCGGGCGTGGCGCTGTTGTAGGACCAGTAGAGTTCGGCGAGCCGGTCGTAGAAGGGGGCGGTGACGGCTTTGATCTGGCCGAGGTTGATGGCGGCGAAGTCGGTGGGGGCCGGTGCGCCGGG
>JBEBGK010000095.1:0-8680 GCA_040081515.1 Chthoniobacteraceae bacterium | reverse complement strand
CATGCTCCTCTTGGACGCTCCAACACTGCCTCTGGTTTCATCATTCCGCGCGTCGCGCGATTAAATCAGCGTTTCCCTAAGGTTCCGGATCTGGGATGTGAGCGGTGCGACGACGACGAGCGCACGCGCGTCGGCGGGCTTGGTATACGCGAGAACAAGAACGGGGCGGCTCTTCTCCACCATACCAAGGTCGGCGAACCAGACTTCGCCGGGCTGGGGTTCAGTAGGCACCCAGAGCCTCCGTCCACGCCTCCGCTTGTTCCTCGGCTGAGAGCAGCGGCCATTTTCCCGTGCTCACTTCAAATGGAAGACCTTCGCGGATTTCGATCTGAGCGAGCAGCATGTTCAGTGCATCGGCGGGAGTGAGGCCAAGCTTGCTGAGAATCTTCTCGGCACGCCGCAGGCGCCGGGCCGGCACACGCATTCGAACGACAGCGGTTGGGTGACTCATTGCGGCACTCTGCCAGCCATCGCGTGATGCGTCAACGACCTGACGCAACCGGACGCGCCTGCTGGCTTTCGACCACGAGTCACTTTCCAAATCCGCACTCGCTTCAGTCCTATTGCATTCAGCACACTCCGGCCCGTCTGTGAACACCGCGATTCTTCCAGCCCGTGCGATGCGTTCGCTTTTTCCAGCCGCACGGCGTCCGGTGACGCTGCTCTCCCTGCTGCCGGTAGTTCTATTTCTCGCGGTGTTTGCTGCGGCAGTGCTCGTCTGCGAAATGCGCGGGCTAGTGCGGTTCACATGGAAGCCAGCCTTCTGGCTGATGCTCGTCGCGCCGTGGGTGTGGTGGATGCACTTCGCCGGTTGGAGCGGGCTGAGTGGCTGGCGGGCGCAGGCGGCGCTCCTCTCTCGGCTGCTGCTGGTTGGTGCATTCGCGGCGCTGCTCGCGGAGCCGCGCGCGGTGCGGAAGTCGGACACGCTCTCAATGGTCTATGCGCTCGATGTGTCGGATTCGATGGGCGAGAAAATCTCCGACAAGTCCATGGAGTGGATCTTGAAATCCGTCGCGCAGAAGCCGGAGAAGGATGAGGCGGGGCTGGTGGTGTTCGGGCGCGACGCCGCGGTGGAGTTACCTCCGCGGAAGTCGTTCCCGTTTGAGACGATCAACTCCCGCGTGAACCGTGACGGCACGGACGTCGCGAAGGGACTCAGCCTCGCTGCGGCGATGCTGCCCGAGGGGAATCAGGGGCGCGTGGTGCTGATCTCGGATGGCAACGAGACGGACAGCAACGTCACCGCGGTGCTCGACGATTTGAAATCGCGCGGCGTTGCGGTGGATGTGCTGCCGGTGGCGTTTGATTTTGCCAAAGAGGTGTGGCTCGAACGGCTCGACCTCCCGCGCGTGGTGAAGCAGGGCGAAACTTACGAAGCGACGGTGCTGCTTTCCGCGCTCGAGGCGGGCAAGGGCAAGCTGCGCTTCGCCGAGAACGGGCAGAACATCTTCGAGAAGGAAGTGGAATTTCAGGCGGGGAAGAACCGCTTTTCGCTGCCACTGCCGCAGCGCGGGCCGGGCTACTATGAATATGTCGCGACCATCGAGACGCCGAAGGGCGAGGACTCGTGGACGGAGAACAACGTGGCAATGGGCGACCTCTATCTCAAGGGCGAGGGCAAGGTGCTCGTGGTGACCGATGCGCGCGGCGATGCGCGTGACTGGGAAGCGCTCGTGGCCGCGCTGAAGCAGGGCGAACGCATCGTGCAGGTGCGCATGGCCTACGAGTTCCCGCGCGACCCGCTCTCGCTGCTGCCTTACGATCTCATCATCATTCCGAATGCGCCGGCGGACGGCTTCGACGCGGTGCAACTCCAGGCGCTGCACGATGCGGTGTACAATCACGGCACCGGATTCATCATGCTCGGCAGTGCGCAGACATTCGGGCCGGGCGGGTATCATCGCAGCGTGGTCGAGGATGCGCTGCCGGTGACGATGGATGTGACGCAGAAGAAGGTGCTGCCAAAGGGCGCGCTCACCCTCATCCTGCACACGTGCGAATTCGCCGAGGGAAACACGTGGGCGAAGCGCATCGCGAAGGAAGCCATTCGCGTGCTGGGCGGCGAGGACGAGGTGGGGTTGCTCGACTACGAATTCGCGAGGGGCGACCAGTGGGTGTTCCCGCTCACGAAGGCGAAGTTGTTCGAGACGAAGTTGATCCCGCTCATCAATGCCGCGACGCCCGAGGACATGCCCGCGTTTCACAACATCATGTCCATGGCCTTCGCCGGACTGAAGGCGAGCGACGCGGCGATGAAGCACTGCATCATCATCTCCGACGGCGATCCCGCGCCGCCGCAACCCGCGCTGCTCGATCAGTTCCTCGCGGAAAAGATCACCGTCTCCACCGTCGCGATCAATCCGCACGGCGGGCAGACCGTGGACCTCATGGAAGGCATCGCGCAAAAGACTGGCGGCCGCTTTTACTACCCGCAGGATCCGTCGCAGCTCCCGAGCATTTTTGTGAAGGAGGCGAAGACGCTGAAACGCTCCATGCTGCAGAACAAGACGTTCGCCGCGCAGGTCGAATTCCCCTCGCCCATCCTGAAGGGCATCGATGCGATGCCGCTGCTGCACGGCTTCGTGCTCACGACGCCGAAGCCGCGCGCCAGTGTCGTGCTCAAAGCGCCGCCAGACGCGCAGGAGACGGCCGCAGGCGATTCGCCAGACCCGCTGCTGGCCACTTGGCGCTACGGCCTCGGCACCACCGCCGCATGGACGAGCGACCTTGCACCGAACTGGGCGCGCGACTGGGTCGGCTGGGAAAAATATCGGGCGTTCGTGAAGCAGCTCGCGACCGAGGTGTCGCGTGTCGAGCAGCGGAGCGATCTCACGATGTCGGCGTTTCCCGCTGGCAGCGAGGGCATCGTGACCGTGGAGGATTTTGCGAAGACCGAGAGCTTTCTCGAACTGAAGGCGCGGGTGAGCGGCCCGCGCGGCGAGACTGTGGAGGTGCCGCTGAAACAAATCGCCCCGCGCCGCTATCAGGGGGAATTCCCGCTTTCGGGAAAGGGCCGCTATCAGGTCGCCGCCGTAGGCGTTGGCATCAGCGGCACCGGCGACAAGACGGCGAAGCGGAACGAGCAGGCATTCGGTGGATTCGCCGTGCCGTATTCGCCCGAATACCTGCGCTTCAAGAGCAACCCGATCGCGCTGAAACAGATCGCCGAGCGCACCGGCGGCCGCGTGCTGTCACCCGCCGACCTCGACCTTTTCCACCCGTCCCGCTCCACCCGCGAGAGTTCGCGGCCGGTCTTCGACTGGTTCCTGCTCGCGCTCGCGTGCCTCATCCCGCTCGATGTCGGCCTGCGCCGCGTCCAACTCGACTGGCAGGTTATCAAGGCTTGGTTCGGCTTTGGCCGCAAAGCCGGTACAACCGAGACCATGGGCGCGCTGCTCCAGCGCAAGAAGGAGGTGCAGGCCGCCATCACCCCTGCGGAGCGACCGAAGCCTGTCATTCTCCCAGCGCAAAGAGACACAGTCGCGCCGCCGACCGGCCCTGTTTCCAAACCGCAACCGAAACTCGACGAACCCACTCCAGCCGACGACCAGCAATCCACCACCGAGCGGCTCCTCGCGCGGAAACGGAAGCGACAAGACGGCGACAAGTGATCCACAATCAACCACCCACCACCATGTCCGACACCGCACAACTCCAGGCCGAAGCCCAACGATTCCGCGATGATTTCCAGCGACTGCGCGACAGCGTCGGGCGGGTCATCGTCGGCCAGCAGCGCGTCGTAGATGGTGTGCTTACCGCCATCGTCGCCGGCGGTAACGTGCTGCTCGAAGGCGTGCCCGGCCTCGGCAAGACCGAGCTCGTGAAGACGCTCGCCCGTGCGCTGGATCTCGATTTCCGCCGCATCCAATTCACGCCCGACCTCATGCCCGCGGACATCATCGGCACCACGGTGATGAGCGCGGGACCGGACGGGCGCTACCAGTTCGAGTTCCGACGCGGGCCGATCTTCACGCAGCTCCTGCTCGCGGATGAAATCAACCGCGCCACACCGAAGACGCAGTCCGCGCTGCTGGAGACGATGCAGGAGGGCAGCGTCACCGCCAGCGGACAGACGCACGTGCTACGCCCGCCGTTCTTCGTCCTCGCGACGCAGAATCCACTCGAACAGGAAGGCACCTATCCACTCCCCGAAGCGCAGCTCGACCGCTTCATGTTCAAGCTCAACGTCCCCTTCCTCAACCGCGCCGAGCTGAACGAAATGGTCCGCCGCACCACGCTCGGCGGCAGTGCGGACGTGCCGCGCATCATGAGCGGCGACCGCATCATGGAGCTGCGCACGGTGCTCGAGAAAGTGGTCGTCGCCGACCCGCTGCGCGACTACGCCGTGCGCCTCGTCCTCGCCACCCATCCCGAAGCGACCGAGAGCGGCGACAGCGTGAAAAAGTTCGTCAAATGGGGCGCATCCCCGCGCGCCGTGCAGGCGCTCATCCGCGCAGCACGAGTCCGCGCCCTCGCCGAGGGACGTGCGCATGTCGCCTTCGAGGACATCCGCCATTTCGCCCCCGAGGTGCTCGCCCACCGCGTGCTGCTGAATTACGACGGCCTCGCCGAGAATCTCAGCGTGCCGGGACTCGTGGATGAGGTCGCGAAACTTGTGCCGCAGGATGCTGCGTAGGGTGCTGTTGAAAAGCAGTAACTCGAGCTTCGCACCTGTTGCATTGGCTGGGCATTCCGAAAGGGAGGCTGGGCGGTTTTCGTGGCAAAGGTCGGCCACACGGAATCGCGTGGCGCTCGGCTTTCAGTCCCGGGCTGCGCCGCTTGAGCGAAGCGGTAGCCGGACTTGGAGAAGATGCGCTTCGGGTCGGTCTCGATGTCGCGTGCAACTGCCATGATCCTTTGACACAGCGGAGGTGATCGCCCTGCGCTTGTCGTGGCGCGCTCGGAACGCGGGATCGAAGGTGTTGCTTCAGATGATATTGATCGGGCACCAAAACGGATGGCACTCCCCTTCTTCTTATTCCTTCTCTGAACCGACCGGGGAGTACGATGAGAATAAGAGGGAACTGCCACCTGTTTGATTGCCGGAGTAATAACCAGATTGCCCGTGGAGGGAATGCGCTTCAGCACCGGGCAGGACTCCGGCGAGGTGAGGCCTGTGCTCGTCGGCTCGGACCCATGCAGGGCGCCGTCGCAGGACTCTGAGAGGTGTAGCGTGCCGAGTGGATTGCGCATGACCGTGAGCACGCTGTCGTCGCCCGCTTCCTCGAAGTGCGGCTCCATCGCGCTGCGCTTCGGCAACTCCAGAGGGTTTGCGGCCTCGGTGACCACGTGACGCCGCCATGGCGCCAGGAGGAGGGTCCGGCTTTTTTCCGGCGGGCGGTTGCGGCTCAATTCAAGTCCAGATCATTCGCGCGTGCCTTCTTTGGCTTCGGCGGCGGGCTGTCAGGATGGAGGCCCGCCATGCGCGGCGTCGTGGGGCGCACGGGTCCCCAGTTGATGGCGTAGGGATGGTCGGCGACGAGTTTCTCGATCATCACCCAGTTTTGTTTCACCTGTGCGGCGAGGGCGTCGTCTTTCTCTTTCCAGTAGCGGTCTATGAGCGTGATGTTTTCCACCGTCAGGCGTGTGTAGGTGAGTCCGGCGCGGATGAAGGCGACACGGCGGGCGTGGAGCGAATCCGCAGGCACGGCGGCCGCGGCGCGGTCGAGACGGGCATCGGAGTCACGCAGCAGATCGGCGCTGTAGAGCTGCGGGAAGGTGAAGACGCCTGCCTCGCCGTTTTTCGCGGTGAACGCCATGCGCTGCTTCTCGATGCTCTCGAAGTACTCGCGCACATGCGGCGCGGCGGGGCCGAAGGCGCGCGCGTAGTAGTCGGCGAGGATCGCATCGGCATCGGCGGCGGGATTCCACGCGAGCTGCGCCATGAGGTAGTAGAGCGGCCCGACGGTGGCCCAATGCTCCCACACCCCGTCGATGTAGATGCCGATGCAGTTCGCCGCCGCCACGTCTTTGAAATCGCGGATCGTCTGCGCGACGTGGATGTCCGGCAGCCCTTGCTGCCAGCCGGCGGGGCTGCCCGTGTTCGGACGCCAGAACATCGCGGGCACGATCTTCGACCACGCCTCAAATTGCGCCCGATACGTGTCGCCACGGGTCGAGCCGCGATCCACGAGGCCGGTGCGGCCGAAGAAGTTTGCCACGATGGTCATGATGACATTTTCCGCCGGCCGTGCCTTCACCGGCGCGGGCCGCGAGTGGCCGTAGCTGAGCATCAATACGCGGTAGTCCTTGCCGGGATACTTCTGCTTCAGCAGTTCGCCGAGCTTGTTGGCAAAGGTGACATCGCGGTCGCTCGTGGCGGGGCGCCGCGCGTTGTGCTTTGACCAGTTGAAGACCCGCGGCTCGCCGTCGGGGTGATCCCATGCGCTGCATTTCTCGCAGACGCAATGGCCGCTGGCCCAGCCATCGTTGGGCGAGGCGTTGAAGACGGTGCGATGCGGATCCTGCACGAGTTCCCCGGCCACTTTGTCGAGCCACAGCTCCCACACTTTCGGATTCGACATGCAAAGTTTCGCGTTGTGCGGACTCGGAAAACCGCTGCGCGTGCCATCCGGCTGCAGTGCGAAGATCTCCGGATGCTTCTCGTGATAACGCTCCCACCAGTCGCCAAACCCATGCCCGCCTTCAATCGCGAGCGAATCAAGCTGCAGACGCTGGCGCATCGTCCACTCCTGCGACCTTCCGTAGCCTTTGTTTCCGAGCCGGCAGTAGTTGAACATGCTGCCGCGGGCCCTCATCTGCGGATGGTGGCGGTATTCAAACGGCGCGTGGATCGTGATGCGCTCGTTGCGCGGCAAGTCCTCGCCAAGCTCGCCCGGCCACAGCCAGCGCACGGCGAGCTGATCCTGGAGAAAGGTGTAAACGGCGTTGATCGTCCCATACTCCTGCTGCACGCCCTTGATCACGCCCTCGCGCGTCGCGACATCGAGCCTCGCCGGATCCCATCGGTCGCGCCCGGCGATGACGACATGCTTCTCACTCGCCGCGATGACGATCTCCTCGGGATGCTTGAAATCGAAATCCGTCTTCGGAAAGAGCGTCTTCACCGCCGGCTGCACGCCGACCCAAATCGCCCGCTCCGGGAGCGGCTGCGGCTCGCCATCCAGGATCGCAGGTTTTTGCCCGCTGATTTTCCCGATGCATTCCGCCAGCGCCACTGCTGCATCGCGCGTGCGCGGCGGCGCGTCCTTGAAAATGATGATGGGAGCGGGCGCGGTGTCCTTCGCGACGAGGACGAGGTCCGCAGCACCGGCATGCACTGCGAAGCAGCAGGGAAGGAGAATGATTCGAAGGGCTCTATTCCAGAGGTTCATGTTTCGGGGATGGTTGGGCTTTGCGTGCTTTCATCTGTTCCAATGTCGTGAACTCCCCATTTCGGGAACTCAAATCGCCCGGTCGTAAATCTTCTTGAACACCTTCTCCGCGCGTTCCCTGGCGCGCTTCGGATCGCAGATTGTGATGCCGTCTTCGCCGAGGCGCATCGTGATGGTCGCGCCTTTGCCTTAGCAGTCTGTTGAAAAACCGCCGGGCACGAGTCCTTACCCCTTACTCGTGCTCTTGCTCATTTTCATGGGAAAAACCACTTGTCGCGCTGGAAGTGCAGAAGAATGTCCTGTGTGCCGGGCGGGTTCTCAACGCCGAGGACTTTGAACTCGATGTGAGCGTTCGCAGGCCTCGCCGCGTTCACGACCCTCTTTTCTGCTTCCGGCGCATTCTTTGATCGCACAGCCAGATACCCGACCAGGACGATGACCCGGAACAAGACCGGCAAGGTGACGAGCAGCACCACTTTGCCGACGTTCCCGCCTATGCGCGCCACCATGATGATTGGCACGAGGCTGGCGATGACGCACAGGAACCTTCAATCAAAGCCGCTGCTTCGTAGTTCCCCCTGAAACAACAGCCATTTCTTTCGCTCCCTCTCTACGGCCCGCTCCTTTTGCGGGTACTTTACGGACACAACCGGCGACACGCCCGATGTTCCGGCGAGTCGCCAGAACGGCTCCCGTTGGCGGGGTCGTCAGCGCCGCTCTTTGCGCTCACATCCGTTTTGTGAGGAGATGGGCATCATTCGAGTGGCGCGAATCGCTTGCCGGGATCGAACACAATGCCCACGCCCTCGGCGATTGCGGAGTCGTGCGACGCACCGAGTTGAGCCGGTGTTCCTTTGCCGCGAAGCGCAAGCGCCGGGAGGCCGAGCACGCGGAGGTCCGCGTCGAGCTTTGCGGCATCGCTATCACAAGCGAGCGAGACGAAGGCGACATTTCCGCCTGCGGAGAAATGCGCCCGCGCATCGTGAATCTTCGCGACCGCCGAGGCGACACCCTCGAGCGTCGCCAGCGTGATCGGCACTTTCGCGAGGACGCCGTCTGCATGCGCCCATGCGAACTCGAGGAGTTTCGACCACACGCTGTTCGGCTCGATGTCGTCGAGGATCCTCGCGCAGGGCCAGGTCTGTTTGATTTCCTCCGCGAGCGCCGCGTTCGCATCGAGAGGCCCGCCGAGTCGAGCAAGCAGGCAGTTCTCTTTGCGCGTTATGCTTTCCGCGTCCCGCGTTTCGAGATAGTCGAGTGCATCGAGTTCCCAGCGGGAGGATGCGCCTTGCGCGACGCGGTCGGCGGCTTCGGTTGCGTTGGCACACGCGATGCGGAGCGTGAGC
>JBEBGK010000884.1:0-2223 GCA_040081515.1 Chthoniobacteraceae bacterium | reverse complement strand
CTTCCTCGCGCACGAAAAGGAACTCCAGAAATCCCTGAAGGCCGCCCGGCAGCGCGAAGCCGCGGGCCGCGCGAAGGAACTCCTCGCCCGGGTCGAGACGATCAACGGCACGCCGGCGATCATCGCCGACCTCGGCGACGCGGATGGCGACGCACTCCAGGCGGTCGCCGACGCGCTCAAGGGTTCCTTCAAGGGTCTCGTCCTCCTCGGCGGGACGGCGAATGCAGCCGTGTCCCTCGTCGCCGCGGTGTCGCCGGAATTCACCTCGAAGGCGCAGGCCGGAAAAATCATCCAGACGATCGCACCGATCATCGGAGGAAAGGGCGGCGGGAAACCCGACAACGCCCGCGGCGGCGGGAAGGATCCCTCGAAGCTCGCCGAGGCGCTCGCGACGGCGAAGACGCTGCTCTAACCAAGGCCGGCTGCAGCAATGAAACTCCCGGCGAATGCCGTGATCGCCACCGGCAAGCTGACCGACTACCTCCTTCGGTGGCACGAGGAAAACGACAAGTCCGCCTTTCTCGCGCTCTCGGGATATGGCCCCGGTGATTCAGAAAGGCTGGAGCGGGACATCCGCGAACAATTGCTCCCACTCGAAGCCGAATGGATCGAAGTATCGCGTCTGCGCCCCGCTGCGGGGACCAAACGGACGCGCCCTTAAAACGGTCTCGATTTGGATGACCGAGGAAGCGACTGGCATAACGAAGTTCGTCACGCTATATCCCGATCAGGCATGAAATATCCCCTCTACAGTCGCATCGCGCTCGCAGTGGATCTCCCCGCCGAGAAACTCCGTCGTGGCGACGTGGCGACGGTGGTGGAATTTCACGAGGGGCGGCCCGGCCAGGAACCCGGCTACAGCCTCGAGGTGTTCAACGCGCTGGGCGCAACCGTGGCAGTGATCACCGTACGTGAATCGCAGATCGAGCCGTTGCGCAGTGATGAATTGCTCGCCGTGCGAAGCATGGGCCACGCGGCGTTCGGATAGCGGCAAGGATGCCTGTCCCCGGCTGCGTCATCGGCAGCGAATGGAGGGTCGACACCTTCAGTCTTCGAGCTCACCTCTTTCCACAATGAGCGCGCCCGCTTCGGTACGGCTAGAGGACACCTCCGGCCCCGTCGGACAGCGAAGGATCTCCACCAGCCCGAAACGGCGATGAACGATCTGCGAACGGGTGACGCGGCCTCCTTTGGACAATCGCGCGATGCGGCAGCAACCCTTCGCCAATACCGGCTGGTGCTCGGCATCTTCATCGCCGCTTTGATTGCGAGCGGGCTGACCGCTTTCCCTCTGCTTCACGAGTTGGAACTGCTCGCCAAGCTGCTCGGCATCCCGGCGGACGCGGTGCCTCAATCACTCACCGGCCTGCAATTCTGGATCGCGACCGTGCGCAACGGATTGCGTGACGTGCATACATCGTATCCGTGGCTCGCGTACGGGACGGACTGGCTCGCATTCGGGCACATTGTCATCGCGCTGTTCTTCATCGGGCCGTGGCGCAATCCCGTGGCAAACGCCTGGGTGCTGCGGATCGGCCTCGTCGCCTGCGCGGCAGTGATCCCGCTCGCGCTCGTCTGCGGCCCGATCCGCGGCATTCCGTTCTATTGGCGCCTCATCGATTGCAGTTTCGGAGTCCTCGGCGCACTGCCGCTGCTGTACTGCCTGAGGCTCACGCGGGAGATGCAGCCGGGACGTCGCGGCTGACCCGGCGACTGTCCCGGCGTCATTCAATCGTGACGCATCCGCACTGGCGGTGAAGGATGAATCGCGCTACCTACGCACCCTTTCCATGACCCGAGTCTCCGACGTCCACGTTCTTGCCAACACCGCGCTCCCTTCGCCGAAGGAATTGAGCGCCGAAATCCCGCGCTCGGATGCGCACGCGGATTTCGTCTCCGCGGCGCGTGGCGAGATCGCCCGGGTGCTCACCGGGGCCGACCCGCGCTTTCTCCTCATCGTCGGCCCGTGCAGCATCCATGACCTGAAGGCCGGCCGCGAATACGCCGAGCGGCTGGCGGCGCTCGCGGCCGAGGTCCGCGACCGGGCGCTCATCGTCATGCGCGTCTATTTTGAAAAGCCCCGCACCACCGTCGGCTGGAAGGGGCTCATCATGGATCCGCACCTCGACGGCACGAATGACATCCCGGCCGGCCTGCGTGCCGCGCGCGGCTTCCTGCGCGACGTGCTCGGCCTCGGCCTGCCGACCGCGACCGAGATGCTGG
>JBEBGK010000094.1:0-8702 GCA_040081515.1 Chthoniobacteraceae bacterium | reverse complement strand
TCTTCGCAATCGCATCATCCGGGAGCCTCGGCTTTTTCTCCGGCATCTTCGGCGTCTCCTCATGTCGGATGAGCTTCATCATCCGGCTCGCACTCGCATCGAAGGGCTTCACCGCCGTGCCCTCCGCGCCACCGAGGAGCAGTCCATCACGCGTCGCGAGATCGAGATCCGCCTTCGTCTTCTCGCCGCCGTGGCATTTCACACAATGCTCCCGCAACAGCTGCCCCACGTCCTTGCGAAAAAGCTCCAGCCCGCGCGCCATCTTCTCCGCGTGATCCGCCGGCACATTCGCGGCCGTCGCGGCATGCGCGAGCACGAGTAGCAGCAGGGCGAATCGGAATGGGATGATCGGTTTCATGGTTTGCGCTTTGGAAGGAGGACGAGCGTTCCTGTGATAACCCGGCTCGGCAACTTTTGCGCATTCCTATTCGCGCCATCGATCCGCGGGTTCACGCCACGATTTCTTTCAGCACGCCCGAGCTGTCGCCGTGGCGCTCGGCTTGGACTCCGATGCCATGCAGCATGCTGAGCCACGCGTTGCACAGCGGCGTGTCCTTTGGCGCGACGATGTTGTGGCCGAGTTTCAGACCGGCGCCGCGACCGGTGACGATCGTGGGGCAGTTGGAGAGTTCGTGGCCTGTTCGGATGTTGCTGCCGTAGGCGAGGGCGACATTGTCGAAGAGAACCGTGCCGTCGGATTCCTTGGTGGCTTTGAGTTTGTCGAGGAAGCCGGCGAGGAGTTCGCTCTGCGCGATGTCGCGGCGCTGGGAGGCGTCGAGCTTCTCTCCGAGCGTGGTGTGGTAGTGGCTCATGTCGTGCGGATGCACTTTGATGTCCATGGCGGTGAGCAGCGTGGCCACGGGCTGGCGGAAGGTCATCACGCGTGTGCTGTCGGTCTGCATGGCGGCGAGCATGATGTCGTAGATGAGTTTGATCTCATCACGTCCGTTCACGCCGGGCTGCGGTTCGGCGATGGGGGCCTTCGGGCGCGGGACTTCCATCCACTGTTCTTCCTTGCCGAGGCGCGTTTCGATGTCGCGGATGCCCTGGAAGTATTCGTCGAGCTTGGCGTTGTCGTTCTTCGCGAGGCCGCGCTGGAGGGATTTCGCGTTGTTGAGCACGGCGTCGAGCACGCTGCGTTTCTGCGCGAGCATGGCCTGCTGCTGCGAGAGCGGTGTGGTGTCCTTGGCGAAGAGGCGATGAAACGCGGAGACGGGGCCGTTCTGGCCACCGACGGGTTTGCCACTCACGTCCCAAGCCATGGAGAGCCCGGGGCCGTGGCCGCTCGCATCGCCGGATTCGCTGCTGTTGAACTGCAGGGAGGCAAAACGCGTCTTGAGACCGAGCTGCGCTGCCGCGACCTGGTCCGCGCTGATGCTGTTGTGAAAGCTTTGTCCCGCCTGCGCATAGCGGTTCGCGCCCGTGAGCCACATGGTGCTGCCCCAGTGGCCTTCGTTGGAGTATTTGTTCCAAAGCCCCTGCACCACGGAGAAGTCCGCCTTGTGCCGCTCCAGTGGCTTGAGGCCCAGAGGCAGCTCGTAGTCGGCACCGGGCTTTTTGATGTCGGGATACCAAGTCGGCTCCGTGATGCCCCAGCCGAAGCCGAGGAAGATGAGGCGCTTCGGCGGTGTCGCAGGCGCGGCGGAGGCGAAACGTCGGAAGCCGAGTGACGCGAGCGCGGGCAGGGCGATGAGCGCGGTGCTGGATTGGAGGAAGTGACGGCGGGTTTTCATGGAGTGGTGGGTGAGTGGAGTGATGGAGTCTTGGAGTGGTGGAGTGATGTCTCTGGGGGTTGTCAAAATGGGCACGGGCGGGTAAGGTCAGCGTCATAAGCACGATCAATACGACCATCAGTGTCGGAGACGACAGCGCTGGCATTATTGCCGGTCTGCTGAGTCGTTTCGCCAAGGGCCAGCGTGTGCGCGTGGCGCTGACGGATGAACCCAGCCCGCCGGCGCAGGTGCCGACTCCTGCCGAGTTCACTGAGAGGATTGATGCTGCACGTCAGAACTTGCCGCCGTCCCCATGGGCGACCACCGAAGAGGCGCTGCGGGACCTGCGGGAGGGTGAGCGCGACCCGGGGCTTCGAACCCGAAGGGTTCCTAGCGATTAGCCGGTGGTTGAGCGAAGCGACACCACCGGATAGGATGATGAAACTCCTCGCATCCCGAAGGGATGCCAGCCAACTCGCGCCGCCATGCCCTCGACGTTTCTTGCTCTGCATTACCACATCGTCTTTTCCACCAAAGATCGAATGCCGCTGATTGACGAATCGTGGCGTGGGCGTTTGCACGAGTATCTCGGTGGAACAGTCGGTGGTCTCGGAGGATTCGCTCAAGGCGTGGGTGGCGTGGCTGATCACGTCCATCTGTTGGTTGGACTGAAGGCGACGCATTGCCTTGGGGACTTCATGCGAGAATTGAAGAAAGCCTCGTCTGTGTGGGTGCATGACGAGATCCAATGCCGTGAGTTCGCGTGGCAAGAAGGCTACGGCGCCTTCACGGTTAGTCCGACGGCGCGGTCCCAGGTGCAGAAATACATCGCGAACCAAGCCGAGCATCATCGCGTCAAAACGTTTCGTGAGGAGCTGGTGGAGTTTCTGAAGAAGGCGGGTGTGAAATACGAAGAACGGTATTTGGACTGAGGTGCGCGTTTGCTGGCATCCCTTCGGAATGCGGACCTTCCACGAATCACCATCCGGTGGTGTCGCTTCGCTCAACCACCGGCTAATGGCTGAGATGCCTTCGGCATCGGCGCTGAAGAATCTCAGGGACTTGGAAATGTGGGATTGGATCGAGATCATTCTCATCATTTCATTTTAAACTCCCGGCTCGTCACCAGCGCGTGAACAAACGCTCGCAGGCCGAGTTTCTCTATCTTCGCGGCGGCGAGCATGTCCGCGATGAGGGGCTCGTCGCGGAAGCCGGTGGGGCGGCCGAGGGCGTATTCGATGAGCGCTTCGCTGAAGCCGCGCGCGAAGTTGTCGCTGCGTGAGGCGATGATGTCGCGCAGTTCGAAGTAGTTTTTGAATGCGGGGCCGCGGTGCAATTGGGCGCTGGCCTCGATCTGCCAGGTCTTGCTCGCGCCTTTCACGGGTTTGCCCTTTTCGTCTTTGACTTGGTAGGTGTCTTCGGTGCGCCATTGGCCGACGGCGTCGAAGTTCTCCAGGCCGAAGCCGACGGGATCGATCTTGCGGTGGCAGCTCGCGCACTGCGCGTCTTCCTGATGCATTTGCAGGCGTTCGCGTGTGGTCAGCACCTTGCCGGCGAGGCGGGCGATTTGCGGGACGTTCGCAGGCGCGGGCGGCGGCGGATCGTTCATGAGCTTGCGCAGCACCCACGCGCCGCGCTCGACGGGGCTGGTGTGCTCGCCGTTGCCGCCCATGAAGTGAATCGCGGCCATGCCGAGCAGGCCGCCGCGCGGTGAGTTCGCGGGCAGGCTGACTTTTTGGAACGCATCCCCCTTCACGCCTGCGATGCCGTAGAAGTCGGCGAGCAGGTGATTGACGATGACGTAGTCGGCCTTCAGCAGATCGGAGAGCGGCGCGTTGTGTTGCAACAGATGCGCAAAGGTGGCGAAGACCTCTTTGCGCGCGTTCAGCTTCGTGCTGTCGTCGAAGCGCGGATACATGGAGCGGTTCACCTGGAAGAAATCGATGCGGTCCATGCCCAGCCATTGATGCACGAAGCCTTGCACGAAATCCTGCGAGCGCGCGTCATTGAGCAGTCGCTTGGTTTGTGCAGCGAGGATGTCGCGCTTGCTCAGATCGGCGTGGAGCAATTCTTCATCCGGCGGCGCGCTCCAAAGGAAGTAAGAGAGCCGGTTCGCGAGTTCGGTGTTGGAAAGTGGTTTCGGCTTTAGCCGAATTTTTTCTGAATCGCCTGAGCTAAAGCTCAAGCCACTTTCCGCCAGATAGAGAAACATCGGCGAGGCGAGCACGACGGAGAGCGTCTCTTTCAGAGCCACGCTGTGCTTTGCTCCGCCTTTGCGCTGCGTGTCGTAAAGCGCGCCCAGCTTGTCCAAGAGGCTCACGGGCGGCTCCATGCCGCGAAACGCTACGGCGCAGAAGCGCTGCAGCGCCGGCTTGATCTCCGTGACGGCACCCGTGTCATCCAGCGGAATGCCAAGCGCGGCGAGACCGGGCGCGGAGCTCGCGGGAGCGCTCACGCGCTCGATTTCCATGTAGTCGATCCACAGCACGGCCTCGGGGCCGATGCCGTTGCGCTTCACGGCCTCGCTGCGCTTGCGTCCGCCTTCCTCATTGTTGTCCCACGCGCCTTTTTCGCGGATGAAAAGCGTGCGGTCGCCGCCGTCGGTGATCGCCTTGGTCAGCGTGAAGGGCATCTCGACGATCTGCGGCCTCTCCATCGTGCCGGTGATTTCAAAAGTGGCGCGCACCATGCCGTTGCGCGGGTGCATGCCCATTTCGAGGAACTTCTGCTCCGGTCTCGCCTCCTTCGCGGCGGCCACGCGCACGCGGAGGACGAACTCGCCGCTGGTCCACTCGCCCGGCACCGGAAGTTGCATGAAGCCCAGCGCCATCACCGACGGGTGTTTTGTCGGCGTGCCGAGATAAGCGCCACGGTCGAGATGCGGTCGGCTCAGGTAGTATTCGTGATACTTCTGCCAGCCTTCGCCGAGCGCGTCGTTCGCCTTGTCCGCGTTGTTCTCCAAGGCCTTGAAACCAAAACTCTCCGGCGACGGTGCGCCCGGGATCTTGTCCCACGAGCGGCGGAAAATGGCATCGCTCTTGGAGTTCTTGCGCAGCTCCGCGACCACCGTGGCATTCTCCGGCTCGGCCGCCGCATCGTTCACCGCCTTCACCCAGGCATTCGCACGCGCGCGGGCATCGTTCTGCTCCTTCACGTAGTTCGCGACTTTCTCATTCGCCGTTTCGCATTCAAAGCGCACCTTGCTCACACCCTTCGCCGTCACGCTGCCGACCTGGCGATTGACGTCGATGCCGAACTTCACCAACTCGGGCGTCTTCGGCTTCCTGTTCGCCGTCTTGCGCTCGATCTCGATCCAATCCACCCAGATTGCCAACTCGGGGCCGATGCCATTCTTCGCCCTGCCCGCGCCGAAAATCTCCCGCGTTCGCAGGTAGTGATCCTTCGTGCCTTTCTCACGGATGTAGATCGTGCGGTCATTGCGCTCCGAGTGATCCTTGGTGAGCTGGAAGGGAATCTCGATCACCTCCGGCTTCTCGATCGTGCCACTGACAGCGTGGGTGCTCAGCGGCTTGCCATTGCGAGGGTTCGTGCCGAACTCGATGTAGCGCCGCTCCGGCGTCGATTGCGGCGTGTGACCCAGCCGCACGCGCACGGTGTAATCGCCAATCGGCCAGTTGCCGGGCAAAGAGATCGCGAACTGGTCATTCCCGAGATCCTCCTGGCTGATGGTAAGGTAAGCGCCGGTGTCGAGAAGCGGCTGTTTCAAGTAACGCTCGTGATACGGACGCATGTAGCCCGTGCCCGCCTTGGTGCCATAGCCCAGCGCCCGGTTCGCCTTGTCCGCGTTGTTCTCCACCGTCTTAAAACCAAACTCCTCCGGCGCGAGTGCGCCTTGGATCTTCGCCCACTCGCGTCGGAAAAAATCATCGCTCTTCACCCGTCCACGAATCTCCGCCACGACGGCGGCATTCTCCGGTTTCGCCGCAGCATCCTCGACCGCCTTCGCCCACTTCGTCGCACGTTCCAGCGCATCGAGCTGTTCCTGGTAGTTCTTGCGGATGCGCGCATTGTTTTCCTCCGTCTCGACGCGCAGGCTGCGCTCCTCATCCGCCACGGCGGAGCGCGCGAACGCCTCCTCCAGCGCCTGAAGCCCGAGCGATTGATACTGCTCAAGCTGGTTGGCCGACATGAAGAGGTTCTGTCCCGCCGTATCGAAGCCACCCGTGCCCGTATCACTCGGCAACTCCGCCACATTGATCTCCACGCCGAGCAGTTCGCGCAGCGTGTTCTTGTATTCGCGCCTGTTCAGCCGCCGCATGGTGATGACTCCATTTTGGTCATTCAGCGTGCGCCGCGCCGCGACCATCACGTTCGACAAATCATCCAGCAGATCCGCTTTCGCCGCATTTGCCGGTTGCTTCTCATCCTCCGGCGGCATCTCGCCCGAGTTCATCGCATTGAGCACCTTCTGCCATTTCTCCGCCGTCTCGATGTCCGTGATGGTGAACGACAAATCATCGATGCGGAACTTGCCCTTCTGCTTCTCCGCGCCGTGGCAGGAGACACAATGCTCTTTGAAAAGCGCGCGATGCTTCTCCGCCATGACGACGCGCGGAGCTTCCTCGGCGGCGGCGATGGTGAACCACAGAGGCACGAGGGACAGAGAGGTCAGGAGGATTTGGAAAGGGGATGGCATATCAGCGGTGCGGAGTCGTTGGCGCGATTCGATGAGAAGTTTTGGCAGCGGATTCAGGGAAGCCGCAGATCGTCAAAACCCCAATCTGACCCGAATCCAAAGTCGGCGCATCTCAGTTTTTTGCACGCCTCTGCAGTCCTCGCCCTTGCAATGAATTGAGATGCGCCCATCCAAAGTGAGTCCTGAATTGCATGGCCAAGCGAATGGGAGTGGAGAGTTTTGTCACGCGGTCAGCGGGATGGGGAAACGGGATACCCTTTCCAAAGCCACTCAAGTGCGTGAGGCAGGATCTGCGGCTTCGCATTGCCGACGCCGTGGCCGGAGTTGAGGCAGTAGAGGTATTGATAGGGATAGCCTTTGGCCTTCAGCGCCGCGGCCATGCGGTGGTTCGCCTCCACCCAGTCGTGCATGCCGTCGCGCATGACGTTGGGGTTGTAGTTATCGCGGTCGCCGACGGCCATCCAGATGCGCAGCGGCTTCTTCGGGCTCTCGGGGATGAGCTTGTTGTGGAAGCCCCATGCGCCGTCGGGCGTCTCGGGATTGAAGGGCCATTGCTGGTTCACGAACGTGCCGGAAAACGTGAGCACGCGACGATACCACTCGGGGCGGTACCACGCCATGATGAGCGCCGCGGAGCCGCCGGAGCTGTTGCCCATCGTCGCGCGGCCCTCGGGATCTTTCGTCAGCTTCACGCCGTAGTTTTTCTCCACGAGCGGCAGCACTTCGTTCTCGATGAACTCGGCATACAGCCCGGACATCGTGTCGTATTCGCGCCCGCGCTCATGGCCCTGCGCATCGCCGCCGCCGTGGGCGATCATGATGGCGATCATCGCGGGCACGCGTTTCTGGGCGATGAGGTTGTCGAGGATGGTCGAGAGGCCCTTGTCCGGCTTGCCCATTCCCGGGCCATCGTGCGTGACCATGAATGGCGCGACGCTCCCCGGCACATACTGCGCCGGGATATAAACGGTGACGGTGCGTTTGTAGTCGATGGGGTGCGTCTCGACGATCAGCGTCTTCGGGTTGTTCGGATCGACGGTGCCGAAGACGTCCCGCGCGATGCCGGGGTTGAAAAGTTTGCAGTCCTTCGAGTCGATGCTGAACTGCTGCACTTTCCCCTGCGGGACGCCGGCGACGACCTTCGTCTCCGGCGCCGCCACATACTCGGGGCCGACGAGGAAATCGCCGTCCGCATCCAATGGCGGATTCACGCCCGGCTTCCCATCAAGGCGGGTGAACGTCGGAGCACCAGGCGCATCGAACGGGCGCGTCGGCGGCTGGGGGCGATCCTGTTTCTTTGGCGCAGGTGCCTGCTGGGCGAGGACAAACGCCGGCGTGAGCAGGGCGAGGGAGAACGCGAGGCGGAGGGGAAGCTGGAGTTTCATGGGATGGAGTGATGGAGCGGCGATGCGCGCGACTTCCAGGGTCAGCAGCGGGATGGAGGGGTTGTGCTTGATGGCCGGGGAGAAGCGAGGCGGCAACCTGCTCAGGCGAGCATGTCCCTCACGATTTCCCCGTGGACGTCCGTGAGGCGGTAGTCGCGGCCTTGGAAACGGTAGGTGAGGCGGGTGTGATCGAGGCCGAGCAGGTGCAGCGCGGTGGCGTTGAGGTCGTGGATGTGCACGGGATCCTTGACGATGTTGTAGCTGAAGTCGTCGGTCTCGCCGAGGACGTGGCCTTTCTGGATGCCAGCGCCGGCCATCCAGACGCTGAAGCAGCGCGGATGGTGGTCACGGCCGTGGTTGTCGCGCGTGAGGACGCCCTGCGAATAGACCGTGCGGCCAAATTCGCCGCCCCAGATGACGAGCGTGTCATCGAGCAGGCCGCGCTCCTTTAGCTCGCCGAGCAGCGCGGCGGTGGGCTGGTCGGTGTCGTGGCACTGGCTCGTGATGCCGCTGGGGAGATTGTTGTGCTGGTCCCAGCCGCGGTGGTAGAGTTGGATGAAACGCACGCCGCGCTCGGCGAGGCGGCGGGCGAGGATGCAGTTCGCCGCGTAAGTGCCGGGCTTTTTCGACTCCGGGCCGTAGTGCTCGTAAATGTGGGCGGGCTCCCTGGAAAGATCCGCCAGTTCGGGCACGGCGGCCTGCATGCGAAAGGCCATCTCGTATTGATCCATGCGGGCCTGCGTCTCCGGATCGTGAAAGTCGGCGAGCTTGAGCCGGTTGAGCGAGGCGATGTCATCGAGCATTGCGCGGCGGCGCTCGGTGGTGATGCCGGGCGGATTGGAAAGGAAGAGCACCGGGTCCTTGCCGGAGCTCATGCGCACGCCCTGATACTTCGAGGGCAGAAAGCCGCTGCCCCACATGCGCTCGTGCAGCGGCTGCGCGTTGGTG
>JBEBGK010000883.1:0-2226 GCA_040081515.1 Chthoniobacteraceae bacterium | reverse complement strand
GCACTGCCCCGGGAGCAGGGGGCGTGTCGGGGGGATTGGGCATCAAGGAAAGGGCTGGCCGCGACAGTACCGGCCCCTTGCGGGTGCGCAATACCCCGTTTTCTCATGGAAACCCCGGCGCTTCATCGCTCGGGTCCCCGGTGCGTGGCGCGTAGTCTGCTCTCTTAAGCGGTCCGTGCCCACCGTAGTCCTGCCAAGTCACCCGCAGTCCGACCAGTCTGCGCCCCGAAGGAAGGGGCAGATGATCCCGGATCAGCTCCTGCCCGCGATCCCGCTGCGGAAGGACGATCCGTCCTCGGCCGAAGGACAGGGCGGGTTGAAGATCCGGCAGAAGATGCTGATCGCCCTGCTGCTATTTGTGCTGCCGACCGCGGCGATCGTCGTGGCGGCATGCGGGCTGCGGTTCGACTTCCTCCAGACCGGAACAGCCGACAAACTGCTGTGGACAGGGGCGCTCGGCCTCTCGGCGGGCGTCGTCCTCGCATTTCAACTCTCCTTCGGTGTGAACCGGGCGCTCCATGCGCTGACGGAACAGGCCTCAGCCGTCGCCGACGGGAAACGCCAGGACATCGTGATGTCCAGGAGGAGCGACGAAATCGGGGAACTGACGGAGGCATTCCGCAGGGTGCTGGATACCAGCCGGTGCGATCGCGAGCGGATGCTGAAGAACAACCGGGATCTCTCGCTCATGAACGAGCAGCTCGCGAAGGCGAACGAGCAGGTGAAATCGTTCGCCTTCAGGGCGGGCGAAGCGAATGTCGCCAAGCGCGAATTCCTCGCCGTGATGAGCCACGAGATCCGGACTCCCGTGAACGGCATCATCGGGATGACCGAGCTGGCCATGCAGACGGAGCTCACGCCCGGGCAGCGCGACTACCTGGAGACGGTGAACACCTGCGCGGAATCGCTGCTCGCCTTGCTCAACGACGTTCTCGATTTCTCCAAGATCGAAGCCGGCAAGCTGGATCTCGAGCACACGGAATTCAGCCTCCGCGAGCTGCTGGGCGAGACCGTGACCACCCTCGCCCCGCGCGCGCAGAACAAAGGGCTCGAACTCCTCCTGCACGTCCGTCCCGAGGTGCCCGACATGATCAAGGGCGACCCGCACCGGCTGCGGCAGGTGATCGTGAACCTCGTCGGCAACGCGCTGAAATTCACCGAGCGCGGCGAGATCATCGTCCGCGTGGAAAATGCCCGGTGGGTGGACGGGCACGCCGAGCTCCGGTTCAGCGTCATCGACACGGGAATCGGAATCCCCGCGGAACGGCTCGGTGCGATCTTCCAGCCGTTCAACCAGGCGGACTACTCGACGACGCGGCGCTTCGGAGGCACGGGCCTCGGCCTCGCGATCACGCAGCAGATCGTCCAGTTGATGACCGGCGAGATCAAAGTGGAGAGCGAGCTCGGGCGCGGGAGCGTCTTCCATTTCACCGCGCGGTTCGGCTACCGGCCGCCGGAGGCCGAGGAGGTGGACGGCACGCTCGCAGGTTTCCGCGGGCTGCGCGTCCTCGTCCTCGATGCGCACCCGAACAGCCTCCGGATCACCTCCGAGTTGCTGACGAACTGGCAGATGAAAGTCGAGACGGTGCGCGATGTGACGAGCGCGCTCCGCGAATTGCGCGACGCCAAGGCGGTCAACCAGCCCTACGATCTCTTCGTGGCGGATGCCGTCCGGCCCGAAAGCCCCGGCGTGAAGCTCGCCTCTGCAATCGACACCTATCCCGAACTTGCCTCGACCCGCGTGGTGCTGCTCGTCTCCTCGACCCGCCGCGGCGAGATGGACCGCTACCAGCACGCCGCGATCCGGGCCATGCTCATCAAGCCCGTCACCGCCCGCTCGCTTCGCATGGCCGTGGCCCGCGCCCTGACGGAGCAAAAAAAGGAGAGCGGCATGTCGGTGCCCAAGAACGGCAGCGTGCCGGCGATGCGCAAGCTCGAGGTGCTCGTCGCCGAGGACAACGCGGTCAATCAACGGCTGGCCAAGCTCAATCTCGAAGGCTGGGGCCACAGCGTCACCCTGGCGAACGACGGCGCGGAGGCCGTCGAGGCTTACAAGGCGAAGGAGTTCGATCTGATCCTCATGGATCTCCAGATGCCGAGGCTGAGCGGATTCGAGGCTTCCGCCGCGATCCGAAAGCTGGAGAAAATGCGCGGCATCACGCGCTCGCCGATCCTCGCGCTCAGCGCGAACGTGCTCAAGGGCGTCCGCGACGAGTGTGTGAAGTG
>JBEBGK010000093.1:0-8705 GCA_040081515.1 Chthoniobacteraceae bacterium | reverse complement strand
CGACGGCCACCGTGCTCGGGCGCGAGAAGATCAAGGTCGCGAAGCGGTCATGGGACGCCATCAAGTGCGACTTGAAACTGAACGGCGTGCAGGAGGATTTCGCGCTGAAGCCGCACGCGAAATTCAAGAAGGCCTTCGCGTGGTTCTCGGACGACAGCGACCGGTTGTTGCTGAAGGTCGAGGCCGAGGTGTTCGTCGGCAGCATCTGGGCCGAGATGCAGAGCGTGGAGTTTCCGGAGAAAAAATAGCGCGCTACCGGATCCAGAAATCCCACGTGATCGAAGAATCACGTTGCCGGTTCGGATTGTAGAATGGCCGCAGCGGCCCGCGGGCCGGCGAGGATCTCGGCAGCAGACGCATGTCCGCGAGCGTGTCGAGATCGAGCCGCCCGGTGCGTCGCAGCCCGTAGGCCTCCTGATAGGCAAAGATCGCCTCACTGGTCGCAGGCCCCGGGATGCCGTCCAGCGCTCCACGGTAATAGCGCCTTTCCGCCATGAAGGACTGCGCGCGCCGCACGGTGTCGAGCTGCACCTCCCGCGGTGCATCCTCGTAGGGCGTGCCCCGGAAGAGGGTGGCGAATGGCGTATAGACCGGCGCGGGAACCGCGCGCGGCGGGTCGATCACCGCCGGATCCTCGGGCACGATCCGTTGCGGGGAACGCGAAACTTCCGGCTCCGGCTCGGGATTCCGGAGGATGTCCTTGCCGCGTTTTAGCGGCGGAGGCTCCTCGACCTTCGGTGGCTTGGCGGCAGGCGGCGGCGGGTTCACCTGAGCCGGCGCAGGCGGTTGCGCGGCGGGAGCGGTGCCCTTCTGGCCGAGGCCAAGCGCCTGGAGCGTCTCCGCGTTGAGCTTGCCCGTGACTTTGAGCCCGTTCCGGATCTGGAAACGCCGGATCGCGGCGCCGGTCTCGGCATTCTCCTTCCCGTCGGTCTCACCGTAGTAGAACCCCTGGCCTTTCAGGGTCGTCTGGACGTCGCGAATCTGGTCGTCGGCCACCGCGAACGAGAGGAGGAACGCCGGGACGAGCAGGAAAGGGATCCGTTTCATGGGAATGAGTGAAAGCTTCGACGCAAACCCGCCTGCGTCAATTCACACGAATTCCCCGGATCACAGCAGCCACGTCTGCCCGTCCTCCCGCGCGTCCCCGGCGGGCGCGGATTCGGAAGGCGGCACGGGGTCGGATGAAAACAGCGGCGCCTCGATGAGCGGCATGCGCGGGTGCTCGAAGCGCGCCAGCTCCGCGTCGGTCGATCCGCGGGTGACGATCTTCAGCAACGGCGTCGGTCCGCTCTTCTCGATGAGGCCGCGAACCACCTGACCTTCCGGGATGCGATCCCAGATGAGCGCACGCGTCTTGTCCGAGCGCTCCGCGAAACGATCCGCGGGGACGTCCACCAATTCGCCGCCCTTCTTCTCCCACCAGTGCAGCATCTCGCGCCGGGCGAAGCCGGCCCAGATCAACTGAAGCGCGCCGGACTTGCTCCAGACCGGCACCCATTTGCCGGGACGGAGGACGCGGGTGTTCAGCTCGAGCGCGGCGCACATGGATGAAGCGGGGACTCCACCCTACATGTGCGCGATCATCTTCGAGCCGAACTCCGAGCACTTGATCTCCGTCGCGCCCTCCATCAGCCGCGCAAAGTCGTAGGTCACGCACTTGCTGCCGATCGCGCCGTTGATGCCCTTGACGATGAGATCCGCGGCCTCGTTCCAGCCGAGGTAACGGAGCATCATCTCCCCGCTGAGCACCACGCTGCCCGGGTTCACCTGATCCTTGTTCGCGTATTTCGGCGCGGTGCCATGCGTCGCCTCGAAAATCGCGTGGCCGCTCGTGTAGTTGATGTTTCCGCCCGGCGCGATCCCGATGCCGCCGACCTGCGCGGCGAGGGCATCGCTGAGGTAATCCCCGTTCAGGTTCAGCGTCGCGATCACGTCGAAATCCGTGGGCCGCGTGAGCACCTGCTGGAGCGCGATGTCGGCGATCGCGTCCTTGATCACGATTCCCGCGCCCGGTTTCCCGTCCGGGATGATGCACCACGGTCCGCCGTCAATCTCCACCGCGCCGAATTCGCGCTTTGCCAGCTCGTACGCCCAGTCGCGGAACGCGCCCTCGGTAAACTTCATGATGTTCCCCTTGTGAACGATCGTCAGGCTCTTGCGCTTCTGCGCGATGGTGTACTGCAGCGCGGAACGCACGAGCCGCTCGGTGCCCGGCTTGGACACGGGCTTGATGCCGACGCCCACGAGTTCGCGGGCCTCCTGGCCGAAACGGATCTTTTTGAAGTCCTTCGGGAAATTCTCCTCGAGGAACTTGAGCGTCTTCATCGCCTGCTCGCCGCCGGCCTGGAAGTCGATGCCCGCGTAGATGTCCTCCGTGTTCTCGCGGAAGATGACCATGTCCACCTTCTCGGGATGCTTCACCGGCGACGGCACGCCCGTGAACCACTGCACCGGGCGCAGGCACACGTAGAGATCCAGCATCTGCCGCAGCGCCACATTCAGCGAGCGGATGCCGCCGCCGACCGGCGTCGTCAGCGGCCCCTTGATGCCGACGAGGAATTCCTTGAACGCTTCGACCGTGTCATCCGGCAGCCAGTTCTTGAATCGGGTGAACGCCGTCTCGCCCGCAAAAACCTCCATCCAGGAAATCTTCCGCTTTCCGCCGTAAGCCTTCTCCACCGCCGCATCGAACACGCGCACGCTCGCGGCCCAGATGTCCGGACCGGTGCCATCGCCGCGGATGAATGGAATGATCGGGCGATCCGGGACGACGAGCTTTCCGTTGCTGATGCTGACTTTCTCTCCGGCTGGAACCGTGCAGGTGGTGTAGGACATGGTTTTTTTTGGTGAAATGGAAGCCCGCACCTAAAGCACACCCCCGCCGCGAGGTCGAGCGCCTCGTCGCAAAACTGCCAGCCCCCGAGCATATTTTGGGAGTCGCGCGCGCCGGGATCGATCATTCGGAGATAGGTGAGCTCACCGCGTCGCATCCTATCCAAAGCGAATGAGTCCTTGGGTCTTCCTGCCTGGCCGATCGGTGGCGGAAGGCTCGTGCAGCAAGGCGAGGCCGGTTTTCGCCTGAAGGGAGACAGACTCGATCGACGCTCATGCAGATTTGACCACGCGCGTCCGTTGCGATTAACGAACTCACCATGCCCGAAGATCCCGCTTCGCTCCGTGAAGAGATCGCCGCCCTGCGCGCGGAACTCAAGGAACTCCGCCTCGAACATCGCCAGATCCTCCGGATGGTGGGCATCCTGCCACTCAAGGAAGGCGAGCCATGGCCGGAGTATCTCCACGTCGAGGCCGAGTGCGTGGCCGTCCGCAACGAAAAGATGCACATCCCGATTATCATGCGGGCCGATGACGACGGCGCGTCGCTCTGTTTCAAGGACAAGAACCACCGGACGCGCATCGAACTCGCCTTCGGGCAGAACGGCCCGCAGTTCGAGATGCGCAATGCGGAGGGCAAACTGATCTTCCAGCTCGTGCAAGCCGAGGACGGGAGCGGGCAGCTCTGCGTGTGCGACGCCGAGGGCCGTCCCCGCGCCGGCATGCGCGTGAATGAGCAGGGTGGCGTGGTCAATGTCGTGGACACGCGGGGCAAGCCGCAGGCTTTTCTGCTCGGTACTGCCGAGGGCGGAGAGGTGTTTGCCGTCAATGCCATGCACCGGGCCAGCGCGACGATGAAAGCGACCGCTCGCGGCGGTGTCGTGAGCGTGTGCGAGTCCAGCGGGCAGTTGATGGGCTTTCTCACCGCGGATGCGGAGACGGGCCAGCTCAGCGTCTATGGTCCGCACGGTTCGCAGGCAGTGGGCATCTGCGCAACCGACGCGGGCGGCGGCATCGTCTTTTACGACGTGGACGGCGCGGCGAAGGCGTCCCTGCCCTGAAGGTTGAAACCCACCGCAACCGGGTGCAGCGGTCGCATGTCCGGCGACGCACGAGACACTGGAAGCCCCCTTCGCCGCTGGCCGACGCTCCGCGTCGTTCCCTGCTATTTCGGCGCGGCGGGATTTGCCGGCGGCGGCGGGGACTGCGGAGTCGCCGGGGCCTTGGGCTTTTCCGCCGAGGCGGGAAGCGTGCGGATCTTCTGCGGCTGGTTCGCCGGCGGGGCGGATACGGGTGGTGTGGTGACGGTGATGGGCTTGCTCGCCGGCTTCGCGGGATTCTTCGCGGGGGTCGGAGGAAGCGGTGGGACGGCGACGGGCGGCGTGGTCACGCTGATGGGCGCGCCGGGCGAGGGCGGCACCTTTGCACCCGGAGCACCCGGGAGGGGCGGTGACGGCGGGGTCGCACCCGGCGCGGGTTCGGGTTTCTTTTCCTCGAGCAACGCGGCGCGGTCCTTGAGGATCTGATCCATCGTCGCCTTTGCGATGAGGAAGGGCCGGCCCTCGAATTTCTTCTCCGCGGCGAGCTTCTCCTCGAGGCGCTTGAGCTTCGCCTTGAACTCTTCGTCGAGCTTCGTCTTGTCCTCGGGTTTCTCGTCCTTGCCGGGCGTGCGCTCCTTTGCCAGTTGCGCGGAGACCTCCACGGTCACGGGCTGATTGTCGCCGGTCACCTTGCCCGCCTTGAGCACGTAGGTGAAGCCGTCGAAGGTCGCCAAAGTGATCACGGCGGGCTTGTCCAGGCCGGTGTCGGCGGGCTTGGCGTCGGGATTCAGCACGTCGGCGAACGTCGGATATGCGAAGACATTGCCGACCTGCGAGACCTTCGCCGCGTCCACCTTCTCTTCGGGCTTCGCGCCATCGAGTTTCCAGTCCGCGGACGCATTCTCGCGCGTGAGCTTCCATTTCTGCGCATCGGTCGCGCCGGCGAGTGTGATGCTGGAAGGGCTTTCGATCTTGATGAAGTCGCGCGCCAGCCACGGTTCCGGCTTGGTCTCGGCCTCGTCGAGCGTCTCGGAAATGAGCGACACGCGCGAGCCACCGGGCTGCTTCACGTAGCGGCCCGCGGCAATACCACCGTCACCGCCGAAGCCGCCACCGCCGCCTTCCTTAATGTGCTTCTTCCCGAGGAGCAGCGCACCGAGGGACTTGCCGTCCTTGTCCTTGAACTCGATTTTCGCCCCCGCGCCTGCGAGCGGCTCGGCGAGTTCCAGACGCGCGAACTGCGACGCGCCCGCCTTCACCTCCTGCACCGTCTTCAAGTCCCACAGCTTCGTCAGCAGCCCGTGGACGCGCTCGAAATTCGCGGGGTAATCGGCGCGCTCCCGGACCTTCCACACGTCGTCCTTCTTCTCGAGGTTGAGCGCGCCCGAGGGCGACTGGATGGCGAGTTGCGCGACGTCGTTGAGCGGGAACTCGATGACCTTTCCGCCGACGGCGGTGCCACCGGTCGTGCCGGTGCCGTCCGTCCTGTTGAGATAATAGGCCGCGCCGCCGAGGACAGCGGCGACCGCGATCATGATGGCGAGTTGTTTGGTTTTCATGGCGATGGCTCAGGTCGCGGCGGTCTTCCTCCGGCGCATGACCGAAAAGATGATCCCGAGGGCGACAACGAGTGCGGGCATGGCGGCGATATTCAGCCACTTCACGCGGTTCTCGAGAGAATCAATGTCCGCATTCAGGCTCTTGCGGACCTGCTTCAGCTCCTTCTTCACGTCGGCCTCCTTCTTGCGGAAGTTTGCGATCTCCGCCTGCTGTTCGGGCGAGAGGATGAACCGCTGGTTCTTCTCGCCCGCCTTCGCGCGCTGGAGTTCGTTGACCTTCTGCTGAGCGCTCGCGAGGCCGGCCTCGAGTTCCTTGATCTTGCTCTGGTAGCGCGCCTCCGCGTCCGCCTGCATCTTGCTCACGACGGTGAACGGCCGCTCGCGCGCCGCCCGGCTCCGGACGCCGATGAGGTTGCTGTCGCCCGCGAGCTGGTCCACCGCGCCCTGCGCGAACGCAAGGTTGCTGCCCTGCAAACTGATGAAACGCTGCCCGCCGATCGCCATCATTTCCCGGCCGAGCAACTGGTCCTGGATGAAGTCCGAGTCGCCCACCAGAATCACGACGCCGTCCATCGTGGCCTCCTTCAAGCCCTGCTCCGCGGGCGCGTCGGGCTTCTTTTCATCCTTCTTCCCGTCCGGCTGCGGCGGTTCGGCGGCCTTCGGTTTCCCCTCGGGGAACGCCGTCTTGAAGCGGCCCGCAAGCCGCAGCGCCAGCGTCTGCTCGGTGCCCGATGCGGCAAAGTCCTTCTTGATCTGCCCGCCGCCCATCTGCGCCATCATCGGGTCCACGAACTGCGAGTCCTTCGACGACTTCATCAGCACCGTCTGCTTCAGCCCCTCCGCCGGCGTGCCGCTGAAGGCGCCCGCAAACGCGAACAGCATGCTCGTCGCGCCGGAGGTGAGCACGTCGTCCTTGTTCACCGCGTTCTCCGTCAGCGCGAGCACCGCGGGATTCGGCCCCTGGCCCGTCTGGGCGGTGTAATTCATGTCCGCCACCACCTTCGTGGAGTCGAATTTCAGCCCCCACGCCGTGAGCAGCTTGTCGATCGATGAGCTGCTCGTCGCCCCAAACTGCCCGCCAGCCTGCGGGTCGAGCACGGCCAGCGGGTCCAGCAGCGCCACGAGCTTTCCGCCGCGCAGCAGGAACTGATCAATCGCCCACTGCGCCGGCTCGCTGATCCCCTTCGGGTGCACGAGCAGCAGCACCTTCACGTCGTCGGGGATCTTGTCCACGGTCATCTCGACGGTCTTCACATTGAAGGAGCGCTTGATCTCCGTGTGGAAGAGCCACGGTGGCGACGGCCGGCCGGTGCGCATGGACATCGGATTCATCCCGCCGGTCATCGAGAACGGGCTCATGATGCCGAGCACGGGCTTGTCCGTCGTCATCACGCGCGAGATGGCGCGGGCGATCTTGTATTCGAGCTGCCGCTCCTCGCGCGGGTCGAGGAAAGGCTCGGTCTCCTTCGCGTCGAGCATCGTCACGCTGAAGCCGAGATACACCGGCTCCTCGCCCAGCTCGAGGATCCGCCCCTCGACGCCGTCGAGCCTCGCCGAGTCCTCCGCGTCGGAATCGGGCTTCGGGTCGAGCTTCTGGATCTCGATCTTCCCCTTCGCCACCTGCCGGAATTCGTCCAGCAGATCCTGCACGACCTGCGCGTGCTGCTTCAGAAACACCGGCATCTTGTTCTCGCCGCGCGTCGCGTAAAAACGCACCTGCACCGGCGTGTCGAGCTTCGCGAGGATCGCGCGCGTGCCGGGCGAGAGCGTGTAGGCGCGCTCCGCGGTGAGGTCGATGCGGGCCTTGGCTCGCGAACCGAGCCAGTTCACGGCGACGAGGATGACGGCCATCACGGCGACGCCGACAATCGAGAAGAGCGAGGTCTGGATTCCCTTTTTCATTGGTTGGAAAAGTGAAGGTGGTTCAGCCCGCGCGGTGCGCGCGGATGATGGTGCTGGTGGCGAAAAGGCAGAACGCCATCACCGACACGAAATAGAGGACGTCGCGCGAATCGAGCACGCCCTTCTGGATGCTCTCGAAGTGCGTCATCACGCTGAACGCCGCGATCCCGTCCACGAGCCACGGCCACGCCCACGTCACCAGCATGTCCGTCACCGGAGGGAAGCCCGCGAGGATCAGGAAAAGCGAGATCACCACGGCGACGATGAAGGCGACCACCTGGTTGCGCGTCATCGCCGACGTCATTGCCGAGATGGAGAGATACGCGCCGGCCATCAGCAGGCTGCCGATGTAGCCGCCGATGATGACGCCGTTGTCCGGATTGCCGAGGTGGTTGACCGTGATCCAGACCGGGAAGGTGAGCGCCAGCGCGATCGCGACGACCGCCCATGAGGCGAGGAATTTCCCCACGATCGCCTGCCAAGGCGTGATCGGCATCGTGAGCAGCAGCTCGATCGTGCCGAGCCGCCGTTCCTCCGACCACATCCGCATCCCGACGGCGGGCACGAGGAAAAGATACAGCCACGGATGCCACGTGAAGAACGCCTGCAGGTTCGCCTGCCCGTTCGTGAAAAAGCGGGAGACCATGAACGTGAAGAATCCCGACAGCAGCAGGAAGATGACGATGAAGACAAACGCGACCGGCGAGGAGAAATACCCCCGCAGCTCGCGCTTCGCGATGGTGAGAATGTTGCGCATTACTTCGTCTCCTCCTTCTTTTTCGTGTCCGGCAGCGTGATGCTGCGGAAGACCTCATCCAGCCGGCCTTCCTCGATATCCAGCCTTTGCAGCGGCCATCGTTCCTTCATCACGAGATCGCCGATGGTGCGCGCGACGTCGTCGCTCGCCGTGTTCTTCCTCGGAAAGGCGCGCACCGTCAGCGGACGTTCGCCGGTCACCTCGGCGCGATCGACGCCGGGCAACTGCCGCACCTTCGCCGCCACGGCCTCGCCATTGCCATCCGTGAGCTGCAACGTCACCGAGCCGGCCATCGGCGAACGCTGCTTCAGATCATGGGGCGTGCCGTTGGCCACGATGCTCCCGCGGTCGATGATCACCGCGCGCGAACACACCTCCTCCACCTCCTCGAGGATGTGCGTGGAGAAGATGATCGCCTTCTTTTCACCCATGCGGCGGATCAGCGTGCGCACCTCGTGCTTCTGGTTCGGATCGAGGCCGTCCGTCGGCTCGTCGAGCACGAGCACATCCGGATCATGGATGATGGACTGCGCGAAACACGTGCGGTGCCGGTAGCCCTTCGACAGCGTCTCCACGCTCTGGTGCAGCACGTTCCTGAGGAAGCACATCTCCACC
>JBEBGK010000092.1:0-8717 GCA_040081515.1 Chthoniobacteraceae bacterium | reverse complement strand
GGAGGTAGAACACCGCATCGGGCAGGAGCGCCGGACCATAGAGATTGCGCGTCCACGCAGGGTCGACGCCGCGCACGACGTCGCGGGCGAACGCGGTGAAAATGTAACGATCCGCGAGCACGATGTATCCCGCTTTGAGCAGCGGAAAAATCTGGCGCTCGTAGCGGTCTGCAAAGTCCGTCGCGTGGATGAGCGAGAAAGTGGTCGGCGTCAGCAGGCGGCTCATTTTTCCCTTCGCGGTGGAAGGCTTGACGAGACTGGATGAATTCCACTCCGTGAAAAAGACCCGCGCGCCGGAGAGTTCGAGCCAGCGCTTGACGAGGTAGATCTGCGTGGACTTCCCCGAGCCATCCAGACCCTCGACAGCGATGAGTTTTCCAGGATACTGCGTTGGTTTGGAACCCACAAAGCGCATGCTGTTCGTCCGTTACATTTTCGCAACAAAAAAGGCCGTCGAGCGACGGAGCTTGTCGGGTGGAGCGAGCTCGAGAAGGGCAAGGCTCTCGGCTGGTAACGGCCCACGCGCCGGGGCTGAGGAAAGGATTTCCGTCATTGGACGCGAGCGTCGGGAGGTGGCGTGGGCCGGATGGCGCCGGGGACTGGGCGCGTGCTCTCATTCCGGTGTCGTCGCATGCAGTGCTGAGTTCCGGCTCGGGCGATTCAATCGATTCACGCCCGCGATTCCACACGGAGCCGCGGACTGGCCGCTACATGAACAAGGCAAGACGATAAAGGCAGCTTTGGAGGAAGAAGGAGGGAACCTTCCCGGCCAAGCAAAAACAAGAAAGGCCATGTCAACGCGGCGGACATAGACCCCAAGCCCAATGAATTTATGAGTTCGATTCGTGATCTTGAAGAGGAGGCGTGGAAGGTACGTGATCAGGCATATGCGAGATACTCGGATTTCCGTGTTGGGGCCGCTTTGGAGGCGAAAACCGGCGAAATATACTCCGGATGCAACATAGAGAACGTTTCTTATGGTCTAACGATATGTGCTGAACGATCAGCGGTCTTCTCAGCAGTCGCAGCTGGTGTCCGTGAGTTTCGGAGAATGGTGATCGTCGCGGATTCGAACGAACCGATAACCCCCTGCGGGGCATGCAGGCAGGTACTATCAGAGTTTGCAGAAGGCATGGAAATTATTTCTATCAATCTCAGCAAGAAGAGGTTTCGGGCGAAACTTTCTTCGCTCTTGCCGCGGCCGAAGGCTGGAATTCTCGATAAGCCGTGTTCCACGTAGAACAATTCAGACAGGGGCAGGTAAACTCAGCGGGATTCAATGGGTTGGTGCTTGCATCGGTAGGTCGGAGTGGACCACCGGCATTCGTGATCGTTGCCGCTTCCAGCCGATCGCATCCAGCGATGCTCCGGATGATGTCGCCGCTGCCCAAGGCGGCCGGAGGGTTCTCCCGCAAAAGGAGAACTAAGATGACAAGCGCGAAGGCGAACCGGACTTCAAACGATCGCCAAACCTGAACCGTGTTCATCTACCCAAAGACATACGACGTCGTAGTGATTGGTGCCGGGCACGCGGGGATTGAGGCGGCTTCAGCGGCAGCCCGACTCGGTTGCGAGACGCTGATGCTGACTCAAACATTGGACACGGTTGGCCAGATGTCTTGCAATCCTGCGATTGGTGGCCAAGCAAAAGGCCAGATCGTCCGCGAGATCGACGCGCTCGGCGGGGTCATGGCACTGAACACCGACGCGACAGCGATCCAGTTCCGGATGTTGAATTCCCGCAAGGGTCCGAGCGTCCGATCGCCTCGTGCGCAGTGTGACAAGAAGGCTTACCAGTTTCGGGCGAAGGCTGAGTTGGAGAGACAGGAACACCTGGACATCAAGCAAGCCAACGTGACACGGATATTGACCGATGCTGGCGGTGCGTGTGCGGTCGAGACAGACTTCGGCCTGCGGGTAAACTGCCGGGCGGTCGTCGTGACCACCGGCACTTTCATGCGCGGGCTATTGCACGTTGGCCTGCAAAACCGGTCAGGCGGCCGCATGGGCGACGGGGTCTCGACTCTCAGTGACTCGCTGAAAGATTTGGGGTTCGACATCGGTCGATTCAAGACCGGAACCCCTTGCCGGCTGGCTGGTCGGTCGATTGATTATTCGAAGTGCCAACGCCAGGACGGGGATTCTCCGCCAATGCCGTTCACGTTTCTGCCTGAGCGCTTGGAGCGGCGGGCAGATGATATCTTTTCGTTGAACCATTGCTCCGATGGCGCGTTCCACGTGGAACAACTGCCCTGTTGGGTGACCTACACAAACACTGCGACGCACGATATCATTCGGTGCAACCTCGATAAGTCCCCTCTTTACGCGGGTCGAATCGAAGGCGTTGGGCCGCGCTACTGTCCATCCATCGAGGATAAAGTCGTCAAATTCGCCGAAAAGGACCGGCATCAGATTTTCCTCGAGCCCGAAGGCCGCCACACGGAAGAGTACTACGTCAACGGACTGTCCACTTCGCTACCGATGGAGACTCAGTATGCATTCATCCGGACGATCCAAGGGCTGGAGAATGCCGAGATCATGCGTCCGGGCTACGCCGTCGAATACGACTACTGCCCGCCGACACAGCTCCACCATACGCTTGAAACCAGACGCATCCCACGGCTCTACTTTGCCGGCCAAATCAACGGAACTTCCGGATACGAAGAAGCGGCAGCGCAAGGGTTGATTGCCGGGGCCAATGCGGCTCTGAAGATTCTGGCCCGGCTGCCTTTGGTGCTCACCCGGGCTGACGCCTACATTGGCGTGATGGTGGATGACTTGGTGACGACGGGAACACCTGAACCCTATCGGATGTTCACCAGCAGGGCCGAGCACCGGTTGATCCTCCGACACGACAATGCGGACCTCCGGTTGACCCCGCTTGCACATCAGCATGGGCTCGTGGATGCCGTCCGATGGAATGCTGTGCAGCAGAAAATTGCGGCGCTTGCTGAAGTTCGGGAATATGCCCGGACGACAGACATTGAAGGGCTCAAGATCGCGACCTGGCTCCGCCGTCCGGACAATACAGCGGGAAATCTTCCGGCCTCTTGCCGCGGCGGATTCGGGCTTGAAATATGGGACGCCTTTGAAATCGACTTGAAATACGAAGGCTACATCGTGCGACAGAACATAGCCATTGATCGCCTGAGGCGTCAGGAAGACAAGAAGTTGCCAACGCAAATGGATTATCTGATGATCCACGGCCTGAGGTATGAAGCGAGGCAGAAACTCGCCGCAGTCCGCCCCGAAACCCTGGGCCAAGCTTCACGGATCAGCGGCGTGACTCCTGCCGATCTTGCTCTTCTCGCGGTCTGGATGGAACGCGAATCACGATGAGTTGAGACCCGCCGGCAAGCCCGAGGCCGGTACCGGGGAATGAAAAGGAAAAAGGGGCAGGCACGACGTTCCCGCCCGATGAAGGGATGATCTGCGCCCCCTCAGGAACCTCACCCAACTCACCTTTAGCACCTTGGCCCTCGGCAAGAGCGCCCGAGAGAAGGGAGACAGTAGCGGTCTCCGAAACGGAGTTTTCACGGCGCCGAGTGGGAAGAGAATGGGAAAGACGAGTAAGCCAAGAAATGTGAATGGAGACCTCGAAAACAGGGGTTCTCGTTCAAATGCAACACTTTCAGAGCCAGCGCATTCTCACTCAACGGGTTCATTGCGGAGCGATGGGAACTCCATGGAAATGAGATCCTTCGGAATGACCATGGCATTCCATCGCCGCTTTTATAGAAAGAAACATTTAATTTACATATATTACTATAAATATTTCAATGGCTGATGGTTAGATTTATCCAAGTCTGCCAATTCCTCTTAGGATGGTTCCTACCGCAATCCAGACCACCGCAAGAACGGACGCTCGAAAACTGGGTCGGACAGGGGGACAAACTCGAGGTTCGCTACCGATCGCTCCAGTCGCCCCCGGCTTTTCTTATCGTGCCGGTGATGGCCTTCGAGGAAAGCGTCGCCGGATTTTTGGCGGCACTTTCCATCGCGCCACCGTGATCCCCCGAAGTGCGATGAGTCCTCTGTGCATCACCCGTGCGTCCTGCCAAGGGAGATTGGTGGGCGCGACTTCCTAGTTGGCCATGTAGCGATGCAACTCCGCGCCCGCGAGCCGGAGGGACTCCACGTGGAAGTCGAACCACGTCGCCATCCGGCCCTCGATCATCTTCTTCTGGTTGTGATCGAGTCCCTCGACCTCGAAGTAGCTGTGCTCCACGCCCGCCTCGGTCAGCGCGCGGTGATAATCGCGCACGGTCTTCAGATGCCCGTCATCCGCCGTGCCGCAGGCGACCTGGATGCGGAGGCCTCTTTTGATCGGCGCGAGGTTCTTGCGCAGGTTCGCGAAGGCGTCGTTGTCCAGCAGACGCTGCGGATCAGAGCCGAGATAGCTCAGCGGATACTCGCCTGTCTTTCCCTCCTTCGCCGTCTCGGAGACCGGATAGACGTTGCCCGATTGATTGAAGAGCGAGCAGAACGTCCCCGGGAATTTCATCGCGAGATTCGTCGAGCCGCGTCCGCCCATCGAAAAGCCCTCGATGCAGCGTCCCTTGCGATCCGCGATGGTGCGATACGTGGCGTCGATGTGCGGGATCAGTTCGCGCATGAAAGTCGTCTCCGCCAAGAAACGTCCATCCGCGGAATCCTGATACATCGTCGAGCGCCCGCCATTCGGGAAGACCATGATCATCTCCGGCCAGCGCCCGGCGAGGATGCCCTCGTGCAACACTTGCGCCGAAAACACCGACTTCGTCTCATTCCCACCCGCACCGTGCAGTTCATAGATCACCGGATACCGCCGCGCCGAATCGCGCTCATACCCCGGCGGCAGATAGATGCAGTAGCCCACATCGCGCTTCATCGCCGCGCTGCGATACGTGTGATGCGTCACCCGCTCCGGCAACGTTCCAGCCTTCGGCTCCACGACCCACATGTCCTCCGCATTCGCCTGATTCGCCTTCGCCGCCGGCTTCTTTTCCACAGCGGACGCGGTGGAAATGGAAAACGTCGCGAGCCAGGCGAGGCCGAGGGTCGGGAGAAGGCGAAGGGGAAAACGCATGGGCGAACCTTGCGGCGCGAACCCCCGAATGGCGAACAAAGAGCGTGGCGCTGGTTTCCATGAACGGAGTGGGTCTCCGCCGCGAATCGGCGAACACGCAGGATTGAACTGGTGGCGCCAACCAATACTAGCGGATGCCGATTTGAGGACTAAGCTGGAACTGTATGAAAATCACGCCTGCGGTGTTTGAAGCATACTTGAAGTGCCCGACGAAATGCCGGGTCCGAGCGACCGGGGAAGCCCCCAGCGGGAACACCTACGCGGAATGGGTGCAGGCGCAAAACGCCTCTTACCGTGAGACCGGGACAGCGCGACTGATTGCCGCTTCGCCGCATGACGAGGTAGCGCTCTCGCCAGACATGGAGAGCGTCAAAACTGCCACGTGGCGACTGGCCTCCAGCCTTGCCGTGCACGCGGAGATGGACTCCTGTGCCTTGGAATCCGAACTCCACGCGGTCGAACGCGTGCCCGCAGGAGGCCGGGGCAAGGCGGCCCAGTTCATCCCCATCCGCTTCGTCTTCACCAACAAGCTGGGCAAGGACGACAAACTGCTGCTGGCCTTGGATGCAGTCGCCCTGTCGAAAGCGCTGAAGCGCGAAGTCAGTCTCGGCAAAATCATCCACCGCGACAACCACGCCACGCTCAAAGTGAAGACCTCGGCCCTGGCCGGCGAAGTGCGAAAGCGCCTCGAAAACATCGCTGCGCTCCTCGCCAACCCCGTGCCGCCCGACCTCGTCCTGAACCGGCACTGCGGCGAGTGCGAATTCCAGGCGCGCTGCCGAAGGATCGCGGTTGAGAAGGACGACCTCAGCCTGCTGGCGCGGATGACCGAGAAGGAGCGCAAGGAATACCGCAGCAAAGGCATCTTCACCGTCACGCAGCTCTCCTACACGTTCCGGCCGCGTCGCCGGCCCAAGAAGCTGCGCGACAAGCGGGAGAAGTATCATCACTCGCTCAAGGCGCTGGCGATTCGGGAGAAGAAGATCCACATCGTCGGCACCCCGGAACTCAAGATCGAGGGCACGCCCGTCTATCTGGATGTCGAGGGCCTGCCCGACCGCGATTTCTACTACCTCATCGGCCTGCGCATCGGCCACGGCGACTCCGCCGTCCAGCACAGCCTGTGGGCGGACACCGTCGCGGACGAGGGCAAGATTTGGCGGGAATTCCTCGCCATCCTCGAAACCGTCGAGAAGCCGGTGCTGATTCACTACGGGAGTTACGAGACGAACTTCTCGAAACAGATGGCGGAGCGGCACGGGGGTCCAGCGGCTGATTCGGGAGCGGCAAAAGCAATCGCCTCAGCTCTCAATCTTGTCTCGGTGATGTTCGGCAAGATCTACTTCCCGACCTACTCGAACGGATTGAAGGACATTGCTGGCTGGCTGGGTTTCCAATGGAAGGAGAACAGCCCTTCAGGCTTACGCTCAATTTGTTGGCGACATGAGTGGGGACAGACGACCAGAAGTTTTTCGAAGGAAACGCTGTTCACATACAACTCTAATGACTGTGCGGCCTTGGAAGCGGTCGCTTGCGCCTTCTTGCAAGCGTGTCTGCGGCCTCCGCGATCGACCATCGACGGCCGTCCAACTCTCGAAATCGCGCATGCCGATGCGTTGTCCGCGAGAGAAACACTGTGGCCAAAGTTCACCAGCACCATCGACACCTTTGAATCTATCAACATGGCTGCCCGTTGGGATTACCAACGCAACAGAATTTACTTGCGAACCGACCGCGAGTTGAAGCGTACTACGACAGCCACCACACTTCCGAAGAAGCGAGCCGAGCGCATCAATAAAGATGTCCGGCACGAGATAGTGAAAGTTTGCCCAGAATGCCTCAAGAAAACCGGCAGGTGCTCCAAACGTAAGACCAGGACGCTTTATGATATACGTTTTACGCAGTTCGGAATTCGAAGGTGGGTCGTTAGATATCACTTCGGAACTTACTGGTGTCGCGCTTGCCATCGCTGTTTCGGCAGGCCAATAGAGTTTTGGCAAGATGGTAAATACGGACGTAATCTGTTTGCGTTTGTCTTGTTCCAAGTAATCGAATTGTGCATGTCGCAACAAGCGGTTGGACACAGCATCAATAGGCTTTTCAGACTTGGCCTGAACCAATGCGTCATCAGTAATTTTAAGTTCAGAGGTGCCAGACTCTACAATGAGACACGGCAGAGGATCTTGGCGCAAATGTTGAAGGGAAACCTGATTCACGCTGACGAAACGCGATTCTTAATCAAAGGCAATCCGTCATATGTCTGGGTGTTCGCGACGTTCCGTGAGGTCGTCTATTTCTATTCGGAGACGCGCGAAGGAGACTTGCTTACAAAGCTACTCACGGAATTCAAAGGCGTTCTGGTGTCAGACTTTTATGCGGTGTACGATTCAATGCCGTGTTTGCAGCAAAAGTGCCTTATTCACCTCATGCGCGATCTCAATGACACAGTGCTCGACTATCCCTTCGACGAGGAGGTCAGGGGAATTGTGACGCAGTTCGGCGAGATCCTCAGAAACATCGTGGCGACGATTGACCGCCGAGGTCTGAAGGGGCACTTTCTCCAAAAGCACCGCTTGGAAGTCGAACGATTCTACCGGCACATGCGGGGCGCGAATTACCAGAGCGAAGCCGCATTGAGGTGCAAGGAACGATTCGAAAAGAACAAAGAAAAGCTTTTCACTTTTTTGAACCATGATGGCGTTCCTTGGAACAACAACAACGTAGAGCACGCCATCAAAGCATTCGCGAGATTGCGTCGGGCAGTTGAAGGATTATCCACACCGAAAGGCATTGAGGAATACCTGATCCTCTTGAGCGTCTGCCAAACCTGCAAATACATGGGCGTGGACTTTCTGGATTTCCTCCGTTCCGGTGAGAAAGACGTTCACGCCTTCGCGGAGAGTCGGCGTGGCCGCCGATGCCGGCCATCAATTAATGAACCGACAGCCTTGGCCGCGGATGAGATCTTGGGGGATTGATTCCAAGTTCGGGGCTTTGCGGTTCGGGGACGCAGACGACCTTGCGCGTGCAAGAGATGCGAGTCTGTATTGCTCGACGCTTGTATCAATTGGTCACAACCACGATCATCGATAAGGATGCCGCTCCCGGTGCTCACGGGCGGCTTCGGCGGCCTTTTCATCCGTGATCTTGCCGGAGCGCCGATCTTCCGCCATCTCGCGGCCCAACTCATCGGCCAAGCGCCGGGCTTCGAGCATCAGCAAGGTCTTGCGCACTGCTTCCAGTTCCTCCGGGTTGCATTGGTCGATGCGTTCGTGCAACAGCGGGCGCAGTTCCTCCGGGTCTGTCGTGGCAAGCTTGCTCATGGGGAAACCGTGCCACAACCAAGCGACTTTCGCCAAGGTGGGAGTGACCGTCGTCTAGTGCCGAAGCTGCGCCTCCAGCTCCACAATCCGCGCCTTCAGCGGAGCTACGGCTTGTTCCACCTCCGCCTCGGTGAAGCGCGGGGTGATGTATTGCGGGCAGTTCCAGTCGAAGCTCACGACGTCGATGAGGAAGAGGCGCTCGATTTTGCTGCGCAGCTCGGGCGTGGGCGTGAGCTGGTCGGCGAGGGCGGGGTGCTCGCGGACGTCGAGGACTTGGGCGTGGCCAAGGATTTTCAGGCGCTCGCGATTGGGGTAGTCCATGAGGA
>JBEBGK010000882.1:0-2231 GCA_040081515.1 Chthoniobacteraceae bacterium | reverse complement strand
GTCCGCCACCGCGGCGTGCTTTGGAAAAATCTCGGTGATCTGGAAATCGCCCTTCGTCGAGATCGGCTTGAACGGCCCGCGAACCTCGCGCGGCGCGTCGGGCTTCGGGTCCCAGCAATCCAGTTGCGACGGGGCGCCGAGGTTGAAGATCAGGATGCACGCCTTGTCCGACTTCGACGGGGTGGATGCGAGCGCCTTCGCCCCGAGCAGATCCGCCATCGAGTAACCAAGCGCGCCGAGCGTGCCGAGCTGGAGGAAGTCGCGCCTGGTGACGCCGTCGCACGTAGTGATAGAACCGGGACCGGTGACTCGCAACATGGCAGTGGGTGTTGACTGGAGAATATCCCGATTTCCCCATCCGCCAAGACTGATTCCCGGTCAATCAGCGCCGCAGCCCGTGCCACAGCGCGAGGCACGGCAGCACGATCAAATAGCGGAAGCGAAAAAGACGGAGGTTCCAATCCAGCGTCCGCCAGTAAATATCGAACGCTTCGCGCATCAGGCCGCGTCGCGCGCAGCTCACGCTCAGCGGCCGGGTGTGGATGGTCAGGATTCGCAGACGATCCAGCCGGCGGCCCGCGCCACCGGGATAAACCCCGTCGCGCTCGCGCCCGATCATCCAGATCGTCCCGTCGCACGTCTTCCGGAGCGAACCGACCGCACTCTCCGCATGCCGGCGGTATGCAAACGCAGGCGGCGCCGAAACATGCACAAAACCCGGCCCGGTCCCGAGCCGCAGCCACAGGTCGCTGTCCTCCGCATTGAAGGCGTGAGTCGGGAAACCGCCGACGGCGCGGAGCGCTTCCGTCCGGATGGCCACGCCGCTCGGCCACAAACCGCCGCGGGGCGAAGCGAGATAATCCGTCGCGGGATGCTCGACCGGCGGGACCTTCGCGAGGCTAGGCGGGCCGTCCTCCGTGCTGAATTCGACGTGCGTGCCCTCGATGATCGTCGGGGAACGGTGCCGTTCGATCACCGAGCGATAGACGGCCAGCGTCCACGGGAACCACACATCGTCACTGTCGAGGAATGCCACATAGTCGCCCCGCGCGTTCTGGATTCCGAGATTCCTCGCCACTGCGGGCCCGCTGTTTTTCTGCCGGAACACCCGGACGCGGCCCTCGTAGCGGGCGAGCACCGCCTCGGTGTCATCCGTCGAGCCATCGTCCACAATCAGGATCTCGAAGTCCTTTTCCTCCTGCGCAACAACCGAGTCCAGCGCCTGCGGCAGCAGGTGTGCGCGGTTGTAGGTCGGGATGACGACGGAGAACAACATCAGGGCCAGATCCCGGTGCCGTGCATCAGGCGTTTGAGAAGACGGCGCGCGCGCGGCTCGGAATATTGCGCCGCGATTTCCCTCCCGACCTCGAAACGCCCGTCGCCTGCGTCGCGGTGCAGTTCCTTTCGCGCCACGAGCATCTTGCGCCAGTCTTCCTCCTTCGCGTGATCCCACCCCTCGAATCCGCGCGCGCGGTTGTCGCGGCGGACATCCAGCCGCATCTGGATCTGCTGCGCGCTGCGGTAGGGATAGTGCCGGAAATGCATCGGGCGCTGGTGAATGACACCCATGTGGATCGGCCATGCATCCGAGTCGCGCCATCGCAGCCGTGAGCGGTACCGGAAGAAGCGCGGCTCCGCGCAGGCCGCGCTGTAGTAGCGCAAGCGGCTGCGATCCGCCGCGAAGTCGCCGGCGAGCAGACCTTCGCCGATGTCCTCGTGCGTCAGGTAATACTGGATGTTCACCGCCCAGACGACGTGGTCGGATGCCGGCACGGAGGCGAGGAATTCCCTTGGATTCTCCACGTAAAACTCGTCGGCATTGAGCTGGCACCACCAGTCGCCTTCCTCCGAATCCGCACGACGATCCGCGAACACCTCGGCGCGCAGTCCCTCGCGAAAAACGGCGCCATCACTCCGCCACGGCACGATGCGCTCGCTCTTCATCGCCTGCACGCGGTCCCACGACCCGTCGGTGCTCGCACCGTCGTACACATAGATCCGATCCGCCCATGTCGCCGCCTCGCGCAGGCAGTGCTCCACCACGTCGGCCTCGTTCTTGGTCAGGCAGATGGCGTGGATTCGCATGCGTGAGACCAGCCAAAGCGAACGGCGGGCCGCAAACCATCCAAATTTCCGGGAATGAGGAGGCGGGCCGACACTGTGGGGCCGACGATTCGTCGGCCCGTCTCGTTCGAACCGGAGCGCGCGCAGGCTTGGCGCGAGTTCCGCTC
>JBEBGK010000881.1:0-2233 GCA_040081515.1 Chthoniobacteraceae bacterium | reverse complement strand
CCTTCGGCCCCGGCCGCACTGCGCCGACAGATTGTCGGCGCCACATTTACGACCCGCACGCGGTTGACCCCTCCGCGAACAACGACGCACAATTCGCCTGTGGCGAACCACGCTATGAATCCTTCCATTCCATGAGCACCGGCACCCGTTGGGCTTTGCCGACGGCGGTGGATTCCGCCACGGTCGCCCGCCTCGTGAATGACGCGCGGATCGCACCGTGGGCAGCGGAGCTCCTCGTGCGACGAGGGCTTTCGGATCCGGAGTGCGCTGCGAAATTTCTCCACCCGCGGCTGCGCGCGCTGGCCGATCCCTTTCTGCTGCCGGCGATGGATCGTGCCGTCGAGCGCCTGCTCGTCGCCGTCACGCAGGGACAACGGATCGCACTCTACGGAGACTACGACGTGGATGGCGTGACCTCGCTTGCGCTGATGACGCGCGTGCTGCGCGCCTGCGGCGCGGAGGTCGCGGCATTTCTCCCGCACCGGGTGGAAGAGGGCTACGGTCTCTCGGCAGAAGGCGTCGCGCGCTGCGTCGAAATTCACCGGCCGGAACTCCTCGTGGCCATCGACTGCGGAACGACATCGGTCACCGAGATCGCGCGGCTGAACGCGGCGGGCGTCGATGTCCTCGTGCTCGATCATCACGAACCCGGCGCGGAACTGCCCGCGGCGCACGCGCTCGTGAACCCGAAACTAGGCGGTGATTCCGGCTACCTGTGCAGCGTCGGGATTTGTTTCAAAGTCGCCCACGCCCTCCTGAAGCGGCGTCCGCTCGAGGGATTCGACTTGAAGCAGGTGCTCGATCTCGTCGCCATCGGCACCGTGGCGGACGTGGTGCCGCTCGTGCAGGAGAACCGGATCCTCGTCCGTGCGGGCCTCGAACAGCTCGCCCGCACACAGTGGCCCGGCGTGCGCTCGCTCATCGAGGTCGCCGGCTTACGCAGCCCCTTCAAGCCCGCGGATCTCGGCTTCGGCATCGGCCCGAGGCTGAATGCGGCCGGCAGGCTCGACTCCGCGGAAGCCGCGCTCGAGCTGCTGCTCACCGAGGATCCGGCGCGCGCTTCCGCACTGGCCCGGGCGCTGGACCAGCAGAACCGCGAACGCCGCCTGGTGGAGGACGAGGTGCTCGCCAAGGCGGAGGCGCAAATCACCACCGTGTACGATCCGGCCGGCGACGCAGCGATCGTCGTCGGCGGCGCGGGCTGGCACCCCGGCGTGGTGGGAATCGTCGCTTCGCGGCTGCAGCGGCGCTATCATCGCCCGGCCTTTGTGATCGGCTTCGACGCGATGGGGCTCGGGAAAGGGAGCGGACGCAGCATCGAGGGCCTGTCGCTCGTTGCGGCGCTCACAAAGTGCGAGGGGCTCCTCGAAAAAGCGGGCGGCCACGAAATGGCCGCGGGGCTCACGATCCGGCAGGAGCGGTTCGAGGAATTCCGAAGCGCGTTCACGCAGGCCGCCCGCGAGATGCTCACGTCGGAGCAGCTCCAGCGCAGCATCACGCTCGATGCCGAGTTGATGATGAGCCAGCTCAACCTCGGACTGCTCGATGAGCATGATGCGATGCAGCCGTTCGGCACGGACAACCGGCAGCCGATCTTTTTCACGCGTGGCGTCTCGCTCGCCGGCGAGCCGCGGCTGATGAAGGACAAGCACTTCTCCTTTCTCCTGCGCCAGGGACGTTCGCAGTGCCGCGCGGTGTGGTGGAATGCCGCCGGGAATTCGCTTCCCTCGCCGCCATGGGACATCGCCTACACGGTGTCCCGCAACGAATGGAACGGCCGCGTGGAATTGCAGGTGGAACTCCGCGACGTGCGCTCCGCCGTCCGCTGAAGCCGGGCTAGCGCGAACGGGGAGCCGTGCCCTGCGGCTTCATGGAAACCGCCGGACCACCCGGCAGCGGCGCGCCCGCGGCGATCCATGCGCGCAGCTTCGCGATCTCATCCGCGGAAATCGCGTGGCCCGTCGGCGGCATCGCTCCAGCCTGCGAATCCGCCAGCGTGACGACCTGGAGGAACCGGCTGCTCTCCGGCTGACCCGGCACGATCCATTTCCCCGGGCCGCGGAGGGCCGCAAGGGAGCGCGTGTCATTGAACGAAGGCATCGTCGCGAGCCGCTGCGCGCCGTGGCAATGGACGCAATTGCGCTCAATCACCGGTCGCGCTTCCTCGAAACTTCCTTTCTCCGCCCCCGCAGGCCGCCGCGGTGGCGTCGAGCAGCTCACGAGCGTTCCGGCG
>JBEBGK010000880.1:0-2234 GCA_040081515.1 Chthoniobacteraceae bacterium | reverse complement strand
CGCCTTTCGCACCATGAACTGCCGCTGATTCGCCGCGGGCTTTTGCAGCGCGGCGAGGAATTGCCCGGAGGTCGCGCGCGCCTTTTCGGTGGCGGCGCTGATGTCCGCATCTTCAGTGAGTCCGTGCATGAGTGCGCGGAGGTCTGCCTTGCGCTGCTCCTTGGCCTTGTCTTTGCAGCCGGAGAAAAGGAGCACGCAGAGAGCGACAGGAATGAGTGTGCGGAACATCGCGCGCACCTTCGCAAACGCGGCACGTGATGTCGAATGCGCGATGCGTGGAGCGCCGCGCGTCCTCGCCGGCCACGAAAACGATCGGCAAAGCCGCGTTTTTGATTGGAGCACGGGATGCACGCGCATGTGAGAGTGGCGCTGCGCGCGGAGCGACGTGGCCGGCGGGAACGCGGGCGCTCCACCTGCCTCCGCCCTTGACCCGCGCGGTGCGGTTTGAAACAAGCGGCGCTCCCATCTTTCCCACATATGAGCACCGTCACCGCGCTGAAGGCCGTCAAAGGCAACACGAAGTCCAAAGTTGAAGCTGAACTTTCCCAGACCGGAGGGCTGCTGCGCCTCGCGCCCTGCTGGGTGCCGCGCAGCTTTCTCCAGCCGGGCAAGCGGCTGAAGCTGCATCCGGATGATCTCTACGCCTACGGCCTGAACCGCGGCGGCATCGACGAGCGCTGGTTTGCAAGCACGACGCCTGCGGCGAATGAAAACCGCACGCCGGACGAGGGGCTGAGCTACGTCGTCGTCGGCAAGGAGAAGTTCACTTTGCAAAAGGCCGTGGAGGATTGCGGCGCGACGCTCATCGGCAAGTCGATCTGGAACAAATACAAGAAGTGGCCGGTGTATTCGAAGTTCTTCGACAACATGGGGCCCATCCCGCACCACATGCATCAGTCGAAGGCGCAGGCGAAGCTCGTCGGCCAGGAAGGCAAGCCGGAGAGCTACTACTTCCCGCCGCAGCACAACAACGTGGGCAACAATTTCCCCTATACGTTCATGGGCTTCGAGCCCGGCACGACGAAGGATCAGGTGCGGCAGTGCATCGCGAATTGGAACAAGGGCGACAACGGCATCCTCGATCTCTCGAAGGCTTACCGCCTGAAGATCGGCAGCGGATGGCTGATCGATCCGTGCATTCTCCACGCACCGGGATCGCTCTGCACGTATGAGCCGCAATGGGGCTCGGACGTTTTCGGCATGTATCAGAATCTCGTCGAGGGCCGGGAAGTGCCGTGGTCGCTGCTCGTAAAGGACATGCCGAAGAGCAAGCACAAGGACATTGATTTCATCGTGGACCAACTCGACTGGGACAAGAACGTGGACCCGAAATTCAAGGACCACCACTATCTCGAGCCCGTGCCCGTTGCCGACACGCGCAAGGAAGGCTACGTGGATCGCTGGATCGTTTACGGGAAGGTGGACGGCGAACAGCTCTTCACCGCGAAGGAACTGACGGTGAATCCCGGCGTGACGGCGTGCGTGAAGGACAACGGCGCGTACGGTCTCATCTGCGTGCAGGGCAGCGGCAAGATCAACAGCCAGCCGCTGAACTCGCCGAAGCTGATCCGTTTCACCGAGCTGACCGAGGACGAATACTTCGTGACCGAGGACGGTGCGAAGGCCGGCGTGAGCTTCACGAACACGAGCGAGACCGAGCCGATGGTCATCCTCCGCTACTTCGGCCCCGAGGTGAATCCGAACGCCCCGGCGATGGGCGCGTATCGGAGGAACAAGTTTGATTAGGCCTCCACAACCGTCCCGAACCGATCAGCTTCCGCCGGATGAAAACAAACCCTGCTCTCATTCTCGCCGCCGCCGCAACCTTTCTCACCCTGACGGGCTGTGACAAGAAACCCGCCGGAGGCGCCGCCGACCCCCAAGCCGCGCCAGCGGTCATCGATGAAAAGACCGCCATCGCGAACTTCAAGACCGAGGTGGAGGCGGTGGGCAAATGGATCGACGAAAAGCAGAAGACCGCGCCGACGGATCCCGTCGCGGGAATGGCGATGATGGGCGAGGTGATCGGCAAGATCAAAGCGGTGAAGACCGACGGCCTGCCCGCGGATCTCAAGGGCGCGTGGGGTGAGATGGGCGGCGTGCTCACGGAGATGGGCGACATTTTCAAAAATATGCCGCCCAAGACGCCGGAGAAGCCGGAAGATGCGATGAAGGCGATGGGCGAGATCATGCCGAAGATGATGGCGATCCAGGCGAAGATGGGACCCATCAGC
>JBEBGK010000879.1:0-2235 GCA_040081515.1 Chthoniobacteraceae bacterium | reverse complement strand
AGCCGGGAATCCATCCGTGCCTACGTGAAGCGCGCGAAGCCGGCGAAAATCATTTTCGTCCACGGCGAACCGGCGTCGGTGGAATGGCTCGGTGCCGCAGTCCGCGAGGATCTGCCGGGCGCCGAGGTGATCGCGCCGCCGGTCGGCGCGACCGTGGATTTGTAGCGCGGGCGTCAGGCTCCCGTGCCCGGGTCCTGCTCGTGGCGGTGCTCGGTCATCCGCATCGCGATGAAATAGAGCACGCACACCAGCAGGATCACCCCGACGACCCACAGTGATTCGTGTTTCACCGCGCGGATCAGCCCGGTGAGATCCACGCCGACCCCCGTCTGCAGGGCGCGCAACTCGTTGTCATCGAGCTTGGTCCCGACGCGCCCGCCCATCCACGCGAGCACCGTGCACCAGAGCGCTGCGCCGACGGTGGTGAGCACGCTGAACTTCATGACAGTCATCCGGATGATCCCTGCCGGGATCGAGATGAGATGCCGGATGACCGGCAGCAGCCGCGCGAAGAAAATCCCGCCCGACTCGTAGCGGTGCATGAACCGCTCGGCGCGCGCGACCTTCTCCGGCGGCATCAGGAAGTACTTCCCGTAGCGGTGGATCACCGGGCGCCCGACCAGCAGCGCCACCCAGTAAGTGATCGCCGAGCCGAGCCACGAGCCGAAGGTCCCCGCGAGCACCACGCCGAACAGCGTCATCTGTCCGGTGTGATCGCTGCCATGCGCGGCGAGGATCGCCGCCGGCGGGATCACGAGTTCGCTCGGCACTGGAAAGATGGAGCTCTCCATCGCCATCAGGATGATGACGCCGAGATAGCCCCAGTCGTGGACCCATTGGAACCAGACTTCGATCAGATGATGCAACATGGCGCGTGGGTCTAGCAGCGTTCCCGCACCCGGCAAGAAGCATCGCGCGCATGGAGCGCCCACGGAGCGCCGCGCGTCCCCGCCGGCCACAACCAAACGCGAAGCGCCATCCTTCTCCCTTCGCGAACGATGAAGAGAGTGATGCTTCTGTGATGCTTCGCATTGTGATGTGGCCACCGGGACGGATGGCGCTCCATGCACGGCGCTCCATCCCCCTCTCGCACGCCTCCTCGCGCTGCTCCACTGCCAGTCTTCAGCCTTCACGCACAGCCGTGCCTTCACCGGATTTTGCTCGATGTAGTTCCTCGCAAATTCCAAATGCTCTCCATCGCGGATGTAGCGATCGTGATACTCCCGCTGCCAGAATTCGCCAGTGCGCCCGAGGAGCTTGTTTCCCTCGTGCGCAGTAAAGCTTTTCCACGAATGCACGACAGCCGCCATCGGCCAGCCGTCGTGCATCTCAGCAAGGGCATGCACATGATTTGGCATCACCACCCACGCGACGAGCCGGTAGCGTTCTCCGTCAAAATGCAGCAGCGCCTCCTCGATGAGTTGCGCGATTCGTGGATCGCGCAGCAGGCACTCCCCGTGGCCGGCGTCGAGGTAGTCGGCGATGCGACGCTGGAGCTCGGTCTTCTGCTCGCCCTCAGGGAGATGTGCGATGTCATCGCGCCAGCCAGCGACGACTTCGGCGGGCATCGAGTCGGCGAGCCGGAAAGTGATTCCCTGGACCAACCCCGGCCTGTCGAAGTGCGGCAGGTAGTCGCGTGAATACCACCCGAGGTGATCTTTCATGGCCCGACTGGAGCGCCGCCCGTCCCCGGCGGCCACGAAAAAATAGGCCGCAGGCGCTGATCCTTTTTGCATTTGCACATCGAGGAGGAGTGACGCTTCGCGTTGTGCTTTCGTGGCCACCGGGACGGATGGCGCTCCATGTGCGCTCGCGCGTCTTGCCTCTCGCCGCGTGGGCGCTAACTTGCGCGTCCATTTTATGTCAGACGAACGCAAAACCATCGAGCAACGCCATCAGATGACCGACATCGAGAGGCTCCGTCATTCGGCGGCGCATGTGCTCGCCACGGCCATCCTCCGCATCTGGCCGGAGGCGCAGTTTGCCGCGGGGCCGCCGGTGGAGAATGGCTTTTACTACGACGTGGATTTGCCGCACCGCATCTCGCCGGAGGACTTCGCGCGCATCGAGGAGGAGATGAAAAAGGAGATCAAGGCGAACAACCCCTTTGAGCGCACGGCGGTGTCGCGTGCGGAGGCGATGGCGCTCGCGGAAAGCGGACGGCTCGGCGGACTCGGCGAGCGGCCGGGCAATCCGAGCAAATTCAAAATCGGCAACCTCGCGGACATCCCCGAG
>JBEBGK010000878.1:0-2236 GCA_040081515.1 Chthoniobacteraceae bacterium | reverse complement strand
CACAGGCTGGAAGCACTGTGCCACGTTCGCCTCCCTGTGGACTCGGTTTGAATCACACCCCCGGGAGATGGAAGCGGCTCCCGAAGGTTGACATCGACCGGGAGGAGAAGCTACGGAGCGCCGGCAAATGAGATTGGAAACCATGGATCGTTCTTGCCGGGCACGAGGGAGTCGTCGAATCGGGCGTAGCATCTCCTCGGCGGCCCGCCGGACCGCTTTCGGAATTGCCGCCTTGTCACTTCTCGTCGTCGCGCCCGCGCGCGCAATCCTGATCGACAACTCATGGAACCTCGCGGCCTCCAACGCGCTGGCGACCGATTTCGCGAACTTCCCCGCCTTTCAGGCGACCGGGCTGGTTTCGATCACCGAGGGAACGAATAACTTCGATGGAACCGGGGTGCTCATCGGGAGCGACTGGGTCCTCACGGCGGCGCACAACTGGAACAATGCAACCGTCACGAACCTGACGTTCACGCTCGGCGGCACCCTTCATAACGGCAACCTCGCGCAGCGTTTCCAGCACCCGCTCTGGAATGCCTCACCGGCGCCGCTGACGAACGCCACCGTCGGGATCAGCCAGGGCTGGGATATCGCGTTGTTCCGGCTGGCCGCGCCGGTGGCGGGCATCGCGCCGGCCCAGCTCTACACCGGCACGAACGAACTGAATTCGCAGGTTTACACGGTCGGGTTCGGAAGAACCGGGACAGGCACTGCACCGGCGATGGAAAATGTCGGAGGGTCCATCCATGCGATTTCCAACACCATCGATCGCGTCACGAGCCAGACCGCTGGCGGATTCTCGGGCGGCCAGTTGTTTTATGATTTCGACAGCGGTGCGGCCGGTGGAAACACGCTCGCGACCGCGGGCCTTCCGGACAACAACGCTTTCAGCACGACGCTCGATCCCGCCGGGACCATTTTTGGCACGACGAGCACGACGACCCAGATCGTGCGAAATACTTCCATCATCGAAGGTGGCACGGCGCAGGGTGACAGCGGTGGGCCGACGTTCATCTTTGATGGTGGGGCATGGAAGGTGGCGGGGATCACTTCATGGGGAATCAATCCGGCGAATAATTTCGGCAACACGGGACTTTACGGCGACGTCACGGCTGTCACGCGCGTCAGCGAACACATCACCTGGATCAACAGCATCATCGTGCCCGAGCCCGGCGCGGGCGCCATGTTGATGGTCGCCGTGTTCCTGCTGGGGATTGTCTGGCGCCGCCGGCCGGCCTTGCGCTGGCAGGGCTGCTAGACGCGAGCGGGCGCGGATTCGGCGGCGGTCGGATCGGACTTGTCGTTTCACTGGCGCCGCGGTGGGGTTTATGGGTAAGACAAACCTCGATGCAGCAAACAAAGACGGATGGATTCGAGACCCGTGTGGCGGGCGTGCTGGTGCCGCTGTTCGCGCTGAGGGGGAACGGCGACCTTGGCTGCGGGGATGCGGGGGCATTGCGCGAGTTCGTGCAGTGGGCTGCGGACCGCGGGTTCCGGCTGGTGCAATTGCTGCCGGTGAACGAGACGGGCGCGGATAACAGCCCGTATAACGCGATCAGTTCCGTGGCCATCGAGCCGGCGACGATCCACTTCGCGTCGGTGGGCGATCTGATGCCGGCGGAAGTCGAGGCGCTGGCGGGGCATCACCGAGTGGGCGAATTGCGGCAGGGCCCGGTGAAGTGGCACGCGGTGAAGGCGCTCAAGCGGGAGCTGCTCCGGCGGGCGTTCGCGAATTTCACGGGGCGCTCGCTCGGCGCGAATGAATCCCATGTGCGGGGCTTCCGCACATTCATCGAGCAGGAGGCTGCGTGGATCGAGAGCTACGCATTCTACCGGGTGCTGATGGAGATGCACGGGACGGAGCGGTGGGACGAGTGGCCCGCCGAGGTCCGGTCGCTCGCGGCCGCGCGCGCATGGCTTGCGCAGCAGAGCGAGGAAAAGCGCGCGGAATTCGCGCAGGAGATGCGCTTTTTCCAATACGTGCAGTGGCTCGCCTTCAGCCAGTGGCGGGAGGTGAAGGCCTTCGCCGGGACGCGCGATGTGCAACTCATGGGCGATGTGCCCTTCGGCGTGAACTACTACAGCGCGGATGTGTGGGCGCAGCCGGAGCTTTTCGATTTGCGATGGTCGGGCGGTGCGCCGCCGGAGCCCGCGTTTCTGGATGATGCATTCGTGCAGAAGTGGGGGCAGAACTGGGGCGTGCCGCTCTATCGGTGGCCGCGGCATCGGGCGACGC
>JBEBGK010000091.1:0-8732 GCA_040081515.1 Chthoniobacteraceae bacterium | reverse complement strand
CGAATCCGTTCCGCGAGGGACCGACGCCGGTCCTTCTCACGCATGACATCGATTCGCCCGAGGGGCTCGAAAAGCTGGTCGATCGGTTTCTGCCCCTCGAGGAAGCGGTCGGCGCCCGCTCCTGCAACTTCGTCGTCCCTTTCAAATGGGATCTCGACGAAGCCCGGCTCCAGGAAGTCGTGACGCGTGGCCACAGCCTCGGCATTCATGGATACGATCATTCCAATCGCACGCCATTCCTCGCGCCGGCCGAGCGGAAGGAGCGTCTCGATGCAGCGAGCCCGCTCATCGAGAAGTTTGGCATCACCGGATATCGCGCGCCCTCGCTGTGCCGCACGGAGGAACTCCTCGCCGACCTCTCCGGCCGCTATCGTTTCGACAGCAGCATCCCGACCTCCGGCGGCCTTTTTCCCACGCCCGGCAACGGCTGCGCCACGGCGCGTCCGTATCGCACCGGCCACGGCGAACTCGTCGAGTTGCCGCTCTCGATGCCGCGCGACGGGAGCCTGCGCTTCCTCGGCCATTCGCCGGACGAAATCCTCACGCTCTGGAAAACCTGCGCCGCCGACATCGCGGCCTCGGGCGGCGTCGTCGTCCTGCTCACGCACTGCGAATCCGTGTTTTCGGGCAACGCACCCATGCTCGCGGCTTATAGTGGCTTTCTCGAATGGATCAGCGCGTCGCCGGACTTTGCCTGGAGCAAGCCGGAGGCCGTGCTCGATCGTTTCAACCGCTCCGCGGCCGCGCCGCTCACCGCACCTTGAGCGATTCGGTTTACGGCCAGGCCACGCATCGAGCACCCGAGGCGCGCTCGAGTCTTTTTTGCGGGACGATTCTCGACGCACTGCCTTCGCGGGACGGCGCGTTGCGCGTGCTCGACATCGGGTGCGGCACCGGCCAACATCGCCTCCGCGCGCCAGACGTGCCACGAGCGCGGCCTCGAGGATCGCGTCTCCTTCTTCTGCGGCGATTATCTCGAGTTTTCAGCGAAGGAACCCTTCGACCTCGTGGTCTCGGACACGACGCTGCATCTCATCCCCCGCACGGACGCCGCGCTTTTCGGAAAAATCGCCGCTGACCTTGCGCCCGGTGGCCGCCTCGTCGTCTCGCTGCCCGATGCGTGCCTCTACAACCGCCTCCTCTGGTCCGTGCGCCGAGTGCTCCGCCTCGTGCGCGGCCGCTGGAGCGACGCACTCATCCTCGCGCTGGCGAAGCTGGTTTTCGGAAAACGGTTTTCCGAGGCAATGCTGCGCGAACGGCTCATCTATATGTACATCCTCCCGGAGCGTTTCGATTCGCCGGCGTTCAGGAGGATGCTGGAAAAGGAACACGGCCTCGCGGTCGTGAAAGAGATCGCCGAGCCTTTCGTCGCCGGGAAGGCGAATCACCGCATCCTCGTCCTCACTCGGCGCGCCGCCGCCTGAGCGATCCGATATGGGATTCCTCACCCGCCTGCGGAAACACGCCAACCTCTCGCCGCGCCTGCGTTTGGTCCTGCGCGCCGGGGTGAGCGCGGCGATCCTGTGGATGCTGTCGCAGCGGATTGACTTTCACGCCGTCTTCGCGGCCGCTGCGCGCGTGCCCCCCGGCATCCTCGCGCTCGCGCTCGCCGCGATGGGCGCCGGCATCTGGCTCGACGCGGTGCGTTGGTGGATGCTCCAGCACCCGCCGGGGATCGCCATCCCCCTGCGGCGCACGTGGCAGATCACCCTCGCGGGAATGTTCTTCAATGTCGTCCTCCCGGGCAACACCGGGGGCGATCTCCTCAAGCTTGCCTACGGCGTGCGCGAGCGCCCCGAGCGCCGGCTCTCTCTCGCGCTCTCCGTCGTCCTCGATCGCTTCTTCGGGTTCACCGCGCTCTTCGTCCTGGCTCTCGTCGCCGCGCTCGCTGGGTTCGGCGGGATTCGCGCCGCGGCCCCGGAGCTTGCATTCCCGCTCGTCGCCGGACTGGCGCTCGCCGTGGGCGCGCTTGCCGCCGCCGCTGTGCTCGCCACAGTTCCCGGGGAGCGATGGCCCTCGTTTGCCGCCCGGCTTGTCGAGCGCCTGCCCTTCGCCGCGCATCGTGTCCGCATCAAGAGCGATCTGCAGTCCGCCTTTACGAACCGGTGGAGCGCCGCGGCCGGCGCGGTCGCCTTCGCGATGCCGCTGCTCATGTTCAGCACCGGTTGGCTGTTGGCCCGCAGCATGGGCATCGAGGTGAGCCTCGCGCGAATGCTCGTCATCATGCCTCTCGCCTTCGTGGTCTCCTGCCTGCCGGTGAGTTTCGGAGGGCTTGGCGTCCGCGAGGGTGCGTTTGTTCTCCTCTTCACCGCATTCGGTGTCACGGCGGCCAATCCCGGAATCCGCGAGGCGGCGGTCGCCTTCTCGCTCCTCTATTACGCCGTCGGCCTTGCGTGGAGTCTCCTGGGCGGCGCGGTTTATCTGTCCTTCAAGAACAGTGGAGCCGCGCGCGAGCCAAGCCCCTGAGGGTTTCCCGCGCGCAAATCCGCAGACGCCGATGGTTGCGTCGCCGGAGCGATCTGGTGTATGCCGCTCGCATGAAAGTAGTCATCCTGTGCGGCGGTCTTGGCACGCGTTTGCGTGAGGAGACCGAGTACCGCCCCAAACCCATGGTGCCGGTGGGCAACCGGCCGATCCTCTGGCACATCATGAAGCACTACGCGGCCCATGGACATAAGGAGTTCGTGCTCTGCCTCGGTTACAAGGGGGACGTCATCAAGGACTACTTCCGCAACTACCACTGGAACACGAGCGATGTGACGATGAAGCTCGGCGCGCACCCCGAGATCACCTACCACAGTTCCCACGACGAGGAGGACTGGACGGTGACCATGGTGGACACCGGCGAGAAGACCATGACCGGAGGCCGCCTCAGGCGCGTGCTGGATTTCATCCCCGACGAAGAATTCCTTCTCACCTACGGCGACGGCGTCTCGAACGTGGATATCCCCGCACTCATCGCGCATCACCGCTCGAAGAAGGCGACGGTGACCATGAGCGCGGTCCGTCCGAGCGGGAGATTCGGCGAACTCGCGATGGACAATGGAATGGTGTCCAGCTTCCTCGAGAAGCCGAAGGACGGACACGCTTTCATCAGCGGAGGATTCTTCGTGATGAACAAGCGCATCGGCAAACTGCTCACCGGCGACGACTGCATTCTCGAGCGCGTGCCATTTGAAACGCTCTCGCAATCGGGCCAGCTCGCGGCGTACACGCATCTCGGCTACTGGCAGTGCATGGACAACATCCGCGAGATGGAGATCCTCAACGAACTCTGGGCCTCGGGTAAAGCTCCCTGGAAGACATGGTGACCGGATTTGGAGGGATCTACCGGGGCAAGCGCGTCCTTGTCACAGGCCACACGGGGTTCAAGGGCGGCTGGCTCTCGCTCTGGCTGCGGGAACTGGGTGCGACGGTGCATGGATATTCGCTCGCGCCGCATCCGGAGCCCACCCTGTTTTCCATCCTGCCGGCGGGCACATTCGAAGGCTCCACCTTGGAGGATTTGCGGACGCCCGGCGCGTTGACGAAGGCGATCGCCGATTGCCAGCCCGAGATCATCTTTCATCTCGCCGCACAGCCCATCGTCGGCATCTCGTATCGCGAACCGCTGGATACGTTCACGACGAACGCGCTCGGCACCGCGATGCTCCTCGAAGCAGTGCGAACGGCAAAGTGCCCGGCCGCCGTGCTGGTCGTCACGAGCGACAAGTGCTACCGGAATGACAATTCGGGGCGGCCATTCCGTGAAAGCGATCCGCTGGGCGGCCAAGACGTTTATTCGATGAGCAAGGCCGCCACGGAGCTCGTCGTCGCGTCATGGCATGCATCCTTTTTCGCAGTGGAGAAGTCGCTCGGCCCGCTCGCCACCGCGCGCGCCGGCAACGTGATCGGCGGCGGCGACTACGCGGAAGATCGCATCGTGCCCGACGCGGTGCGCGCCTTTGGGCGTGGACAGCCGATCACCCTCCGGCGGCCGCAGGCCACGCGGCCGTGGCAACATGTCCTCGAATCCGCCAGCGGATATCTCGCCCTCGGGAGCAGGCTGCTCGCGGGTGCGGACAGGGGCACGCTCATCAACTGCAACTTCGGCCCCGCGTCCGAGAGCGAGCGCACGGTGCGGGAACTGATCGACACGTTCCTCGCCGAATGGCCCGGCGCCTTCAAACTCGAGATCGCAAAGGAGCAGGCATACGGGGAGGCGGCGCGGCTGAGCCTGGATGTGTCCTTTGCAAAACGGCTCCTCGGCTGGCAGCCGGCATGGAACTTCGAGGAAACCGTCGCCCAGACGGCGCGCTGGTACCGGGAGCGCCACGAGAAGAAGGCGGGCGCAGCCGCGATGCTCGCATTCACCAGGGAGCAGATCGCGTCCTACACCAGCCGCGCCGCTTCGCTCGGCATCCCATGGGCAAAATAGGATCATGAAATTCGAACCTCTGCCGCTTGCAGGCGCATTCCTCATCACACTGGACCCGAAGGCCGATCATCGCGGTTACTTCATGCGCGCCTACGACAGCACCCTGTTTGCAAAGCAGGGCCTTCAGACCTCATGGGTGCAGGAGAATGAATCACTCACGAGACAGGCGCACACCGTCCGTGGTTTTCACTTCCAGTATCCTCCGCACTCGGAGACGAAGCTGGTGCGCGTCACCTCGGGCCGGGCGCTCGATGTGATCGTCGATGTGCGGAAGGGCTCGCCAACTTTCGGGCGTCACTTCGCTGTGGAACTGTCTGCGGCAAACCACCGGATGCTCTATGTGCCGAAGGGCTTCGCACACGGCTTCTGCTCACTCGAGCCGGATACGTTGTTTCATTACTTCGTCGATGAACCGTACTGCCGGGAGGCCGAGGGCGGTGTCCGCTGGGACGATCCGGATGTCGCCGCGCCGTGGCCGGCAAAACAGCCCGTGGTGTCGGAGAAGGATTCGGCGCTGCCACTGCTCGCGGGCTGCAAGCCCGTGGAACTCGGTTTGCCGACGTGAGCCGGATCCTCGTCACAGGGGCGGGCGGATACATCGGCAGCGCCGTCGCGCGGTTGCTCTCCGGGGCCGGGCCCTCGGTTCTCGCCACCGCGCGCGCCGCGGACGGAGGGCTCGGGAAGAGTCTGTCGCAGTGTGAACTCCGTACGCTGGATGTGCTGGCGGGACCGTACGAGAACCTCCCGCGCGACATCGAAGTGGTCGTCCACACCGCGACCTCCAACGACATCCTTTCCCGCGATTTCGGCAAAGGCATGGAGCTCTCCGTGAACGGGACGCAGCGCCTGCTGCAGTGGAGCCGCTCGATCGGCGTGCGGCGGTTCATCTTTTTCTCCACATTTCAAGTGTACGGGACCGAACTCCGCGGGGCGATCGACGAATCGACGTGCCCCGCTCCGCTGAATGATTACGGACTGAACCATCTCTGCGGAGAGGAACTGTGCGCCATGCATGCCCGCGTCCACGGCTTGGAAGTGGCGCTCGTCCGCCCGGCAAACGTCTGCGGCTGCCCGCAGTCTCCCACGGTGAATCGCGAGACGCTGGTCCCGATGTGCTTCGTCCGTGAGGCGCTCACGAATGGCCGGATCACGCTGCGCTCCTCCGGTCTTCAGGCCCGGGATTTTGTGACCGTGCGCCAGGTGGCCGATGCAACGCGGTGGCTGTGCGAGGCTCCGTTGCCAGGCAGTCCGCGCGTGGTGAACGTGGCCTCCGGCATGACGTGGACGGTGCTGGATCTGGCCCGATGGACGGCGGAGGCCTGCGATCGGCGCCTCGGAAGGAAAGTCTCCATCATCGTGGAAAGCAACCAGCCCGCATCCTCGAATGAATTCCATGCGACGTCGTGCGTTCCCGTCTCGGCGGCCCCACCGACCACGCGCGAGGAAATCATCGCCGAGATCGAAAAGACCCTTGAATTCTTCAAGTCGGGCTCCTAGCGTCGCCGCCCCTCTGGAGCGCCAGTTCGTCCGCCTGCGGGAAGCACAAAACCAATCAACTATGAGCACCTCGACTGATCCAATCCGCCAGTTCTTCGCCGAGCGCAAGGCCGACATTGCCGCCATGGGCAAGGACGAGGAACTGCGCAAGATGTCGCTGGACTGGATGGTGCGCGCGGATCGCTACAAGTACACCTACAATTTCACGTGGATGGGCCGGCCCATCATCAAGTTCCCCTCGGACATTGTGGCGCAGCAGGAACTGATGTGGACGCTGAAGCCCGACCTCGTCATCGAGACGGGCATCGCGCATGGCGGCTCGATCCTTTTTTCGGCCTCGATGCTCGAACTCATCGGAGGCGACGGCGAGGTGGTTGCAGTGGACATCGACATCCGTCCGCACAACCGGCGCGAGATCGAGGCACACCCCATGTTCAAACGCGTGACGATGATCGAGGGCAGTTCGGTCGCCACCGATATCTTCGAGCGGGTGAAGGCGAAGGCCAAGGGCAAGCGCTGCGTGATGGTGCTCCTCGATTCCAATCACACCCACGAGCACGTTTACCAGGAGCTCAAGCTTTACGCCGATCTGGTGACTGTCGGCTCCTACTGCATCCTGCCGGATACCTTCATCGAGTTCTTCCCGAAGGGCTACTACGCAGACCGCCCTTGGGACGTCGGCAACAATCCGTGGACCGCGATGCGCAAGTTCGTGGACGAGAGGGACGACTTCGTGGTGGACAAGGAGATCGGCGACAAGCTGATGATCACCGAGGGGATCGACGGCTACCTCAAGCGCGTCAAGTAAGCGCACCGGCGCATCGCATTCTGCCGATGGCAAAGCCCGAGCCGAATTGCTTCAACCCGAAGATGCGGACCTACAATCAGGATGGTCTCATCACGATGCACAGTTGCGGCTTTCAGGCGGATCCCCGCTTCCGCTCCGCGTATCAGGCGGGCGAGTCCACAGGCTCCTGGGGGCGCTCGAAGATTCATTGGCGCGTCCACATCGCCTGCTGGGCGGCCGCGCAGGCGTGCAATCTCCCTGGCGATTTTGTCGAGTGCGGAACGAACAAGGGCGGGATGGCGCTTTCGATCCTCAGATACGTCCATCTGGATCAGTCCAAGCGGCGATTTTTCCTCTTCGATACCTTCTCAGGCCTGGTTCCCGAACTCAGCAGCGCGCGGGAGATGAAGGTCACAAACGGTTTCTACGAGGATTGCCATGCCGAAGTCATGAGGCGGTTCGCCCCGTACTCCAATGTGGTCATCGTCAAAGGCGTCATTCCCGACTCGCTTTCGCAGATGCCCGCCGGCGACGTGGCGTTCATCCACCTCGATCTGAATGCTGCCCGGCCGACACGCAGCGCCATCGAGTTCTTCTGGCCGAGACTGGTGCCTGGAGGCGTGGTGCTGCTCGATGACTACGGTTGGATCGACAACGAGGAGCAGAAAGCCACGCTGGATGAGTTCGCCGCGCTCACGGGCTTGGACATCCTCACGCTCCCGACCGGGCAAGGCTTGCTGCTGAAGCCGCCCGACTCACGGCAACCCTGACCGCTGATGACTTCGCCCAGTCAGCCGACAGCCAGCCCGCGCATGGACAACCCTCTGGTCTCCGTCGTCGTTCCGCTCTACAACTACGGCCGCTTTATCGAGAACACGATCGCCAGCGTCCTTGGCCAGACGTGCGGGAACGTGCAACTCATCGTCGTCAACAACGGCTCGACCGACGACGGCCCCGAACGCGTCGCGGCGATCAAGGATCCGAGACTCACCCTGCTTCACATCGAGGAGAATCGCGGGCCCATTCCCGCATGGCGCCTGGGCTATGAGCACTGCAAGGGCGAGTGGTTTGCCATGCTGCCGGCTGATGATTACTGGAGGCCGCGCAAGCTCGAACGTCAGTTTGAATACCTGCGCGCCCATCCGGACATCACGATGTTGGGCACATGGCTCGAACAGGTCGATGAGCACGGCAACCCGAACGGAGCCGCCATCAACTACATCGAACGGCACTGTAATCGCGCCATCCAGTTCGACTCGATCGAGGAATGGACGTGGGATCACCGGCTTTGCATCCCGAGCGCGATCTATCGGAAGGAACTCTGCGATCTCGCCGGGCCTCCCTGTCTCGGGATGGATCACATCGCGGACTGGGAGTTTCACCTCAGGCTCTTGCGCTCGGGCGGGAAGGCGGCGGTGGTCCCCGAACCACTCACCTGCTACCGCTGGCACGGGAAAAACCTCTCCAAAAGCGGCCTCTCCACCTGTCTCCCGCAATGGATCTGGGGTTTTCTCACCCAATATGTCCCACTTGCCCAGAAGTGGCTTAACTCCCCGGAAGCGGTCGACGCGCATTTGTCCGACGCGATCTCCTTTCTCCTGGACTGGCCCGTATTCAGGGTCGCACCGGAGCAAGACCGCCTGAAAAACTTCTACGCGATGCTCCGCTCCCCCGCCTCATCCGCGGACTGGCCCGCCTTTGGTGACTACAGGGACTGGCTCGCGCAGCTCGAAGTCGCTCCCGCTGCCCGGGCGACACTCTCATTCCTCGAAGAATGGAGGAGGCCAGACTACGTGGCAACCAAGCAGAAGCTCTTCGACAGGCTCTATCGGATACGCCACGGGAAGGAGAACGATTTCGACACTCCGCTGGTCGAAAAAAAGCTGATGACGATGCTCGGGCAGGGCTGGTACGCGCTCTACTGGTCGAAGCACAAACTCATCCGACCATTCAAGAATCTCCATCGCTCAGCCACCAGACGATGGTCGCAGCCCAAGCACCGCGACAGCGCGATTCGACGAACATCCTCCC
>JBEBGK010000877.1:0-2237 GCA_040081515.1 Chthoniobacteraceae bacterium | reverse complement strand
ACACTGGTCGCGGAAGCGAAGCCCGGCTACATCTTCACGAACTGGACCGAGGGCGGCACCGTGGTCAGCACCTCGGCGAGCTACAGCTTCACGTCCAGCGTCAATCGCGCGCTGGTAGGAAACTTCGTCACGCTTCCAACCCTGAACAGCGCCCTGCCGGCGCCCGGCTCGCTCCTGCTCGCGTGGCCTAATGGCGCAACCGGCTGGATCCTCCAGGAAAGCCCCGACCTCAGCGAGGGAAGCTGGCTGAACTCCACGCGCACGGTGAACGTCGTGGGCAGCGAGAAACAGGTCACTGTCTCCCCGTCCACGGGCCGCCGCTTCTTCCGCCTCATCCATCCATGATCACTGAAACTGCAACGATTGAAACTTGCGACACAGCCGCTTCCGTCGAAACTCAAATGGTGCGCATCCTCGTAGTCGAAGACGACAAGAAGACCGGCACCTTCATCGCGAAGGCGCTGAAGGCCGAAGGTTACGCCGTCGATGTGCTGCGCGATGGCGATGAGGCGCTTGCCGCGATCGAGGGCACGCCGTTCGATGCAGTCATACTCGACATCATGCTCATCGGGCGCGACGGGCTGAGTGTGTTGAGGCAGATGCGCGCGAGCGGCAATCAGACGCCGGTGCTTCTTCTCTCGGCTCGCGGCCAGGTGAATGAGCGGGTCGAAGGGCTCAATGCGGGCGCGGAAGATTACATGGCGAAGCCTTTCGCGCTGGAGGAACTCACCGCGCGAATACGTGGCCTTGTCAGGCGCGGTGGCGACGTGAAGTCGGCGGTCCTAGGTGTCGGCGACTTGAAGCTGGATACGTTTTCCAGGGTCGCCGAACGCAACGGGCGGCGGATCGAACTGACCTCCCGGGAGTACCGGCTGCTCGAATACCTGATGCGCTCGGCGGGCCGCGTGTGCAGCCGGATGATGATCCTGGAGAAGGTGTGGGACTATCACTTCGATCCCGGCTCGAATATCGTGGATGTGTACGTCAGCAAACTGCGCGAGAAGATCGAGGCCGGCAGCGAGACGAAGCTGTTGCACAGTGTGCGCGGCGAGGGTTACGTGATGAAGGCAACGCCATGACGATCAGCAAGCGTATCGGGCTGAGCTACGTTTTGATCGCCGTGGTGAGCGTGGCGATCATCGGATGGTTTGGTTATCACGAGTTCGTTGAGGAGCGCGCTGAGTTCGATGCCCGCGGCTATACGGATCTCCACAGGGAGTTGGGACCGGAGATTGTGACCGTCGCTTTCTTCGGCGCGATGCCGCTCATCCTCGCACTCGGCTGGTGGTGGATCCGGCATGTGCTCTCGCCACTCGACAGGCTCACCGCTGCCGTCGAAAAGATCCACGAGCACAATCTGCGCACACAGTTGCCACGCAACATGTCCGGCGACGAGGTGGACAAGCTCTCCGCGGTCTTTAACTCGATGACCACACGGCTGGATGAATCCTTCCGTCGCATCCACGAGTTCACGCTGCGCGCCTCGCATGAGCTGAAGACTCCGCTCACGGTGATGCGCGCGCACCTCGAGACCGCGCTGCGTGAAGGCCAGCCGATGCCGCCCGGCCAGGCGGAGTGGATCGACGGCCAGCTCGATGAGGTGAAGCGCCTCACGCAAATCGTGGACTCGCTGACGCTCCTGACCAAGGCCGACGCGGGCCTCGTGAAACTCGAGCGTCTGCCCGTGCAGCTCAGCGAACTCGTGGAAGAGGCCTTCGAGGATGCGCAAGCGCTGGCGGGGCCTCGTGGCGTGGAGGTCACGCTCGGCGAGTGTGCGGGTGCCGTCCTCGACGGCGATCGTCACCGCCTCCGCCAGTTACTGCTCATCCTCACGGACAACGCGGCGAAATACAACCGGCCCGGGGGAACGATCGCGATCTCACTGCGCCACACCGGGGACTCCGCCGAACTGCGAATCACCAACACAGGAGACGGCATCACGCAGAAGGCGTTCGATCGTGTTTTCGAGCGTTTCGCCCGCGGCCCGAATGCGCAGGAGAAGACCGAAGGATGCGGTCTCGGTCTGACCATTGCACAATGGATCGTCCATGCGCACGGCGGCACCATCCAGCTCATCGCAGAGGACGGAAACAGGACGACCGCGCTGGTGCGCCTCCCGGCGCAGCGCGGTGAGCCGGGCTCCGGAATCCGCCGGCGGATGGCACCCGCGCTCAACGAGAGCACGGTCGGGCCATAGGCGCGCCCGGTGGCGGGGCAAGGTCGATTCAAGCCGGTCG
>JBEBGK010000876.1:0-2239 GCA_040081515.1 Chthoniobacteraceae bacterium | reverse complement strand
CGTTGATGCCGGCGAGATTTGCGTCCGTGTCCGCGCTCAGGCTCAATCGCGAGCCCGCGAACTCCTTCCGCTCGTACGGCGTGAATCGCACCCCGGAGGCGCCCATCGAGCACACCCGCGTGAACGTCCGGCTGTCCACGCCGTAGCAGCCGGCCATCTGGAACGGTTCATCGGTTCCGATCCCGACGTCGAAGCCCGAGCCTTCGAGCGAGCCGAAAATTCCCGTCGCCGCGTAGTAGGGCACCGAGGAGGAACGCGGGATGTTCGGGGACGTCTTCACCCAGCGCAGTCCGGTGCGGGGCCACGTCATGTCCCGCGACCAGCCATTCATCGGGACCACGGAGAGCTGGCAGCGGCGGCCCATCCAGCCGTTGGCATTCGCCATCTTCGCGAGCTCACCCGCAGTCATCCCGTGGACGTAAGCCGTCGGCAGTTGCCCGACGAAGCTGCGCCATTGCTCCTCGATGCCTGGGCCCTCGACGCGAAGGCCGCCGAGGGGATTCGGCCGGTCGAGGACGACAAAGGCTATCTTCTGCTCGCCGCACGCCTCCATGCATTTGGCCATCGTGGAGACGTAGGTGTAGGAGCGGACGCCGATGTCCTGCATGTCATACACGAGCACGTCGATGCCGCGCAGCATCTCGGGTGTCGGTTTACGCGTCGGCCCGTGGAGCGAATGGACCATGAGCCCGGTGACGCGATCCATCCGCGAAGGGACGTATTTTCCGGCGCCAATCGTGCCGTCGATCCCATGCTCGGGGGAATAGAGCGCGACGAGCCGCACATTCTTCGCGCGGTGCAGCAGCAGCCTCGTCGGGACGCCGGCGGAGTTCACGCCGGTCTGGTTCGTCACCAGCCCCACGCGCCTGCCCTCGAGCGGGGCAAAGTTTTGCGCCTCGAGCACATCGATGCCGAGCTGCACCGCAGCCGGAGAATTGACGCAAAGAAGGGACAGGAGAAACGCGATGAGGCGTGGCATGCGCGGCACCAGTAGCATTTTTTCCCGGTGCCGCCAGCGCGGACTCGGCTCATTGAGCCTCGCGCAATGGAGGGCCAATGGCGCTGCGGCAAGAGTAGTCAGGGGCTTTAGCCCGTCGAACCGCAGCAAGACGAGTCGCATGCTGAATCGCGAAAAACGCCTCAACAGGCTGAAGCCCTTGGCTACTTTCGCGCCTCCCGATTGCGCGGACTCGCCTGAAGCGACACGCCGCCTTTTCAGGGACGGAAATCACCCGCTGCCAACGCACGCGGCGCCATCACAGCGATCTCGCCGCCTCCACCACCGCCTGCGGAGTGATGCCGAGAACTTCCATCACCTTCCCGCCGGGGGCGCTGAGGCCGAAGCGCGAGATGCCGATGACCTTGCCGTCGAGCCCCGTGTATTTCCACCACAGGTCCGGCACGCCCGCCTCGATGGCCACGCGGCGGCGGCACGAGGGCGGGAGCACTTCATCCCGGTAGGCCTGCGGCTGCCGGTCGAAGCGATGGAAACTCGGGATGCTGACGACACGCACGCCGCCCCCGAGCTGCTTCGCCGCGGCGATCGCATGCTGAAGCTCGCTGCCCGCACCGAGGAGAATCGTCTCCAGTTTGCCGGTCTCCTTCAGCGCAATGTAGCCGCCCCGGGTGACTCCCTCGCGACGCGTCTGCACGGGGATGTCGTTCAAATTGGCGACCGCCTGCCGCGTGAGCGCGAGCAGCGTCGGACCGTCGGTCCGCTCCATCGCGGCGGCGAACGCGCCCGCGGTTTCCTCCGGATCGGCCGGCCGGATCACGTCGAGATTCGGGATGACGCGCAGCCCGCTCACCGTCTCCACGGGCTGATGCGTCGGCCCGTCCTCGCCCACACCGACGCTGTCGTGCGTGAAAATGTAAACCGTCGGCAGGCCGCTGAGCGCCGCGAGGCGGATGCTGCCGCGGCAGTAATCCGCGAACACCAGGAACGTCGCGCCGCTCGCGCGGAAGATGCCGTCGTAGGCGATGCCGTTCATGATGCCGCACATGCCGTGCTCGCGGATGCCGAAGCGGATGTTGCGTCCGGCCCAGTTCTGCGGGCCGAAGTCCTTGCTCGAATTGATATAGTTCAGCGTCGAGCCGTGGAGATCCGCGCTTCCCGAGACGAGCAGCGGCATCGCCTCGGCGATCGGCTGCAGCACGTCGCTGCCCGCCTTGCGCGTGGCGATCTTCGCGTCGGCGGGGAACTGCGGGATCTTCCCGAGCAGCCCCTTCGCGACCTGCT
>JBEBGK010000875.1:0-2240 GCA_040081515.1 Chthoniobacteraceae bacterium | reverse complement strand
GAAGGTGCCTCTCCCTTCTATCGCACCCCCGCCGAAGGAAAGGCCGCTCGTCTCCGTCGTCATCCCCCTCTATAACTATGGGCGCTACATCGAAAACACAATCGCCAGCGTCCTCGGCCAGACCTGCGACAAGGTTGAGTTGATCGTCGTGAACAACGGTTCCACCGACGACGGCCCCGAGCGCGTCGCCGCCATCAAGGATCCGCGTCTCACACTTCTCCACATCGAAGAGAATCAGGGCCCGATTCCCGCATGGCAGCTCGGCTTCCAGCATTGCCGCGGCGAGTGGTTCGCCATGCTGTCGGCCGACGATTACTGGACACCGCGCAAACTCGAACGCCAGTTCGAATTCCTTCGCAGCCACCCGGAGATCACCATGCTCGGCACGTGGATCGAGCAGGTGGACGAGCACGGCAAACCAAACGAATCCCTCACCCCATTCATCGAGCGCCACTGCAACCGGCCCGTTGAGTTCAGCACTCTGGAGGCATGGCGCTGGAATCATCGCCTCTGCATTCCGAGCGCGATTTACCGCAAGGATCTCTGTGACCTCGCCGGCCCTCCCTCGCTCGGCATGAATCACATCGCGGACTGGGAATTTCACATGAAGCTCCTCAGGGTCGGCGGACGGGTCGCCGTCATTCCCGAAAAACTCACCTGCTACCGCTGGCATGGGCAGAATCTTTCCAAGAACGGCAAGTTCGAGTGCCTCACCCAATGGGTGTGGGGATTCCTCACGCAGTATGTGCCGCTTTCACAGAAGTGGCTCGACTCCCCGGCTGCTGTGGAGGCGGAACTTGCCGACGCAATCTCCTTCTTCCTCACCGAGCCCGTCTTCACCTGCGCGTCCGATCGCGAACGGCTGATGAACTTCTACGGCTTCCTGCTCGGCGGGGCCAACGCCGTCACCTGGTCGACATATCTCGATTACCTCGACTGGGTGCAGTACGCCGAAATCGCCCCCGCAGCCCATGCCACCCTTTGTTTGATCGAGGAGTGGCAATCCCCCGACAAACTCCGCAGGGCCAGAAAGGGACCGTGGTTTACCCGGATGACGCGACGCTTGCGCAAGAAACTCGGCATCCCGGCTCAGCCGCGAAAACCGGTCGCCACTCCCGCGTAGTCCCGCCGCGCGATCCAGTCACCGAATTGTCCCCATTTTTCCGACAATGCCCGAGCAACCCAAAAACAGGGAAGCCCTCCAGCTTGGGGAAGGCGTCTTCATCGATCCTTCCAGCTGCATCCAGCCCTCGACGCGTGGCAGCGTCATCAGGATCGGAGCCCACTCGCAGATTTACAATTTCGTCACCATCAAGGCCGTCGGCGGCTCCGGCGATATCGTGATGGGCGAGCACTGCTACATCAATCCCACCTGCGTCATCTACAGCGGTAACGGCATCAAAATGGGAGACTACGTCCTGCTTGCCGCGGGCGTCATGCTCATGCCCACGAATCATGAGTTCGGCCGGCGCGACATCCCGATCCGCCACCAGGGCTTCGCCGCGTCGCGCGACGGGATCTGCATCGAGGACGACGTATGGATCGGAGCAAACAGCGTCGTCCTCGACGGCGCACGCATCGGAAAGGGCGCGATCATCGGTGCAGGGAGCGTTGTCCGCGGCACCATCCCCGCCTACGAAATCTGGGCCGGCGTCCCCGCCAGAAAAATCGGCGTCCGCCCGTAGTCCTTTCCCGTCCCTCCCTCTCCCCACGAAGGGATCTGCAAAGCCGAACCCGGACCCATGGCTCATTCCGCAGTGTTACTCGCCGGGGGAAGGTCGTCGCGGATGGGCCGCGACAAGCCCGGGCTGATCTTCGATGGCAAACCTCTCTGGCGGCACCAGCTCGCCACCCTGCGCGCCACGCAACCTGCGGAACTTTTCATTTCGGGTGCGGCCGACGGGTGCTACGCGGATGCCGGCATCCCGGTGATCCCCGACGACGCGCCGGGCCTCGGTCCTCTGGGCGGAATCGCCACCGCGCTCCGCCGCTGTACCGGTGAACCGCTTCTCGTCCTGGCCGTGGACATGCCGATGATGACGCCGGACTTTCTCCGCTCACTGCTCGATGAATCGCGACGCACCGGGAAGGGAGTGATCCCGGTGGTTCTCGCGCGCGGGCTGGCGGCGGCCCCGTGGACGCGCCAGCGTAGCCCGAACCTTGTCGCGACCCTTGGTGACAGCATCGCCGCAGCGCTCTATCTCGATAGCCAATACAATAACACGGGTGCACGATCGCAA
>JBEBGK010000874.1:0-2240 GCA_040081515.1 Chthoniobacteraceae bacterium | reverse complement strand
CGTCTCCGGCTGCGCCGCGACGGCCGGCGATTCCGGTTTCGTCCCGCTCGCTTTCACGGTTCCGGAGGACGGGCCCGCGGCGGCCTTCTTGATCTTCTCGCGCGCCTTGATGAGCGTGCGCTCGCGCTTCGTCCGCTCATCGTCCTCGGCGCGCAGCCAGGCGTAGTAGATATCCACCTCATCGCTCTCCCTTCTTCCAATCCACGCGATCATTTTCCCATCCGGCGACCAGACCGGGGTGTCGTCGTTGTTCGGGTGACGTGAGAGATTGAACGGCGCGCGCGAGCCATCCACGGGGAGGAGCCAGATGTCATTGTTGAACCACTCGTCGCGGACCGAGTACACGAGCCACGCGCCATCCGGCGAAAACTCGAACGACGGCGCATCCCACGAACCGATCACGCGCTTCGCATTCCGCATCGCGGCATCGGCCAGCCAGAGATCCCCGCGTCCCTTGACGTAAGCGATGCTCCGGCCATTCCGGGTGAACTGCAGCCGGGACTCCACGTCCGGATCGTCCGTGATCCGGCTCAGGACAAACGCCGTATTTTCCCACCAGAATTTCGCGGGATTCCGGGGCTCGGCTTTCCACACATCGGTCTGGCCGCCCCCGTCGCTGATGAACCAAAGCGACTTGCCGTCCGGCGCGAAGACAACGCCCCGCTCCTCCTCCGCGGTTTGCGTGACCTGGCGCGGCTCGCGCAATTCGGTATCCATCAGCCACACATCGCCACCGGACACGAAGGCCATTTGCAGCCCGTCCCGCGTGAAAGCGATGCCGGTGGCGCGATCGAGCACCTGCCGCTCCACGGGCGAATCGACCCGGTCGCTCGCGCACTGGATGTCGATCTTCGCAGGCGCCGCCTTGTCGCCGGGACGCCATCGGTAGAGATCGAACTGATGCCGGAACACGAGCGTGCCGCCGTCGCGCGAAAGCGTCGGGAACAGCGCGGAGTCCGTCTTGAAAGACGTGCGCTGCCGGTCGCTCCCGCTCTCCAGATCATGCTCCCAGAGATTGAAGGCGCCGTCGCGATTCGAGATGTAGTAGAAGCCCTTGCCGCCCGGTTTCCACAGCGGCCACCGGCACTCCGCGGCCTCACCCTGGATCTGCTTGAAGGTCGCGTCGTCGCGATTGAACAACCAGATCTGCGACGCCCGCGAACCGCGGTAGCCCTGCCGCCACCAGGATTCGCCTTCCCGTGTGAAAAGCACGCGCCGTCCGTCCGCCGAGACCGAGCCGTCCGTCGCATAGTCGTCGAAGAGCACCTCCTCCGCGCGCCGCCGCGTCAGATCGAGCAAGGCCAGGCGCTGCGAACGCGATTCGCGCATCCACGAGAAATCCCTGTTGATTCCCACGAGCAGGCTGCCGCCATCGGGCATCCATTCCTTGATGTGGTATCCTTCCGTGTGCCACGTCATCCGCCGGGGTTCACCGCCGCCCGCGAGCATCACGTACACCTGCCGGCTGCCATCGCGTTCGCTGATGAATGCTATCCTCCTGCCGTCCGGCGAAAAGGACGGGGACGACTCCCTCGCAGCGTGCTGCGTGAGCCGCTGGGCCACGCCGCCTTTCACGGGCACCGTCCAGATGTCGCCGCTCCACGCGAAGGCCAGCTTCGAGCCATCCGGCGAAAGCGCGGGTTCCTGCACGAGGCGGATTTCCTCCGCGGATGCGGACGAGGATTGGACGGAGATCGCCGCGATGACACACAGCAGCGCCTTGGGTGAAGGGAGGATTTTCGTTTTCATTGGAATGCGCTCATTCAGTCGGATCACCTCCCGTCACGCCGGTAGTCCAGCGGGGGCTTCTGATCGTCGGGCAGTCGCGAACGGTAGACGCCTGTGCCCTTGCGTTTCCCGAAACTTTTTCGCGCGTCCTCGATCAGTTTCGGATCGTTCATGAGGTCCATCGTCGAAAGCGCCAGCGTCTTCGCCGCGACGACCATGCCTTTGCGCCCGATGCTGTGCCCGGCACATGCGGTGGACTGCCAGCTATGGGCCGGCGAACCGGGCACAAATGTGGCCGTGTTGAACCCGCCCGTGGGGACCACCCAGCTCACGTCGCCGACATCGCTCGATCCGTAGCTCACGCCCTCCTCCATGCCGCGGATGAGCCGCGCCACCTCCAGGCCGGGGATCTCGTCCGTGAAGAATGTCTTGCGGATCTCCTCTGCGAACAGCTTCTCCTCGGCGGCGTGGAATACGACGCCGAGGAGAAGCTGTTCGCAGAGGAGATCCGC
>JBEBGK010000873.1:0-2241 GCA_040081515.1 Chthoniobacteraceae bacterium | reverse complement strand
GCGCCTCCGTCCTCGGCTTCCGCTTCGTTCTCGATTCCGCGGGCGCCGTGCTCGTGCAGCTCTACACCGGCTTCGTTTACGAGGGTCCCGCGCTCGTCGCCGGAATCCGCCGCAGGCTGGACGGCACGCACCCGCAGCAGCGCGGGAATTCTGGGCATCGCCGGATTCTTGCTGCTAAGAACGGGGCCAACGGTTGACTTGAAATAGAAAGCTTATGATGCGTGCTGTGTTTTTCGGTTGTCTGCTGCTCCTGGTCGGAACCGGCACGATCCTGGCAGCGCCGGCCGAGAAACCGGTGACCAAGGAGGAAAGGCTGAAGCTGTCCGCGGCCGTGCACCGGATCTTCGAGGCGAAATGCGCGGACTGTCATGGGAGCCACCTGCCAAAGCCGAAGGGAAAATTCGGCTACGTCCTCGATCTCCAGCGCGTGGCGGAAAACCCGGAATACGTCATCCGCGGAGAGCCCGGCGAATCGGAGATCTACCTCCTCGTGAAGAATGACGAGATGCCCGGCGAGGACTCCGACGTCCCGCCCCTCACGGACGAGGAGAAGAGGACCGTCGAGCGATGGGTCCGTGTGGGCGCGCCGCACGAGTTGCCGCCGAAGCTCGCCGCCGGTCTGGCGGACGGCGATCGGCCCGCGGAAGCCGAGCTGCCATTCTTTCGCCGGCTGTTGAATTGGGTCGGCAAGTTTCATCCGGTTTCCACGCACTTTCCCGTCGGCCTGCTCATGAGCGCCGTGCTCGCGGAAGCACTCGCATGGTTTCTGCGCCGGGGGGACTGGCTGTTGCTCGTGCGATTCCTCGTCGTCGTGGGGGCCCTGAGCAGCATCCCGACCGCGGTGCTCGGATGGTGCGTGGATTTTCCAACGGTCGCCGGAAGCGAACTCGCAACCGTGTACCGCTTTCATCAGATCCTCGGCACGGCCGCGGCCGGATGGGCGCTGGTGTGCGCGGTGCTCGTCTGCATCGCGGAATGCGAGGAGGGTTCCCTCGCGCGGCGGCGATTCCGGGGCGCACTCCTGCTCGGAGCATTTCTGATCGGCCTCGTGGGTTTCCTCGGTGGCACGCTCACCGCCGGCGGGCTCGATCACTACAGGTTCTGAGCGGCGGAGGGGACCCGGCTGGCACTCACCGCGCACTCGACACGCGCGATGCCGCTTCGCATTTTCCGACCCGCATGAAACGCATCCTATCCGGGATCAAGCCCACCGGCGCGCCTCACATCGGCAATTACTTCGGCATGATGAAGCCGTGCATCGCCCTGCAGGAACAGGGGGACGCATTTTACTTCATCGCGGATTATCACGCTCTCACCACCGTCCGGGATCCCCAGGCCATGCGCGAACATACCCGCGGTGCCGCGCTGGATTTCCTCGCGTGCGGGCTGGACCCGTCGCGGGCGGTCATTTTCCGGCAGAGCGATGTTCCCGAACACACCGAGCTGGCGTGGATTCTGTCCTGCTTCACGCCGATGCCGATGCTCGAGAACTGCCACGCCTACAAGGATCACCTCGCCAACAACAGGACGCCCGTGCATGGCCTGTTCGCCTATCCTGTGCTGATGGCCGCGGACATTCTGCTTTACGACTCGAACGTGGTGCCCGTCGGACGCGATCAGAAGCAGCACGTGGAAGTCGCGCGCGACATCGCCGGGGCCGTGAATCGGAACTATCCGCAGGCCCTGCCGGCGCCGGGCGGCGGCGGGCTCCTCGTCATCCCGGAACCGAGCATCATCCCCGAAGTAGCAACCGTGGTCGGTCTCGATGGCCGGAAGATGAGCAAGAGCTACGACAACACGATCGCGATTTTCGACGGGGAGAAGCCGATGCGGAAAAAGATCATGGGCATCGTGACGGATTCGACGCCGGTCGAGGCGCCCAAGGATCCGTCCAATTCTACAATCGTCGCGCTCTACCGGTTGTTCGCGGGCGAGGCGGATGTGGCGAAGCTGGAGGCCGATTTTCGCGCAGGCGGGATCGGGTACGGGGATTTCAAGAAGCGACTCTTCGAGACGGTTTGGGAATACTTCCGCCCGATGCGAGAGAAGCGCGCAGCGCTCGAGGCCGATGCCGGCCTTGTGGACGAGGTCCTGCGCGCAGGTGCGGCGAAGGCGCGGGCGGTGGCGGCGCTCACGATGGACCGCGTGCGGACCGCGGTCGGGCTGCGCTGACCGGACCGCCCGAATTCCCCGCTTTCGTCCGCTGCCGCGAATGCCGATAAACAGCGGCGATGCGCGTCT
>JBEBGK010000872.1:0-2245 GCA_040081515.1 Chthoniobacteraceae bacterium | reverse complement strand
ACCTACGACGTCCAGTTCCGCGCCGAAGACCTGTGGCCGAACGCCGCCGACAAGGCCCTCGTGCACGTCGGCGTGTTCCAGAGCTACCTGGAGCGCTTTGAATCCAGTGTGTCTTCGTAGTCAACCCATTCGTATTGGCGGCCGTCGCGGCGGTTTCCTGACTTATGCAGTACGCGATGGCACGGAATCGCGAAAGCAAACCAACTCCGGGAACACGAACCTGCCACCGCGCGTATCGCCTTCGGCGCGCCGATCGCCTCAGCGATCTTTGAGTAGGTCGAAGTCCCGCCGAACGGAATTTTGCGCACCTCGCTCCACACGCGCTGCTGCAACTCGGTACCGCGGATGTCCAGCGGCAGCCTGAAGGGCCGGAAAGGCGCGGCGATGTACTTCACCACTTTCGCCACCGTCTTCGCGCAGCCCTTTTCATCGCGAACGAGCTCCACCTTCGGAAACCGCGCTTCGATATCCCGGATGAGCTGCGCCCGATTCGCGCGCACCATGATCGTCGCGATGCCCTTGCCGCTGGACGCGACGAGCACCGGGCCTACCGCGGACTTACCCGTGCCGTAGCGGATTTTCTCTGGCGGCCTGCGGCGGAGGGGTCCGTCTCTGAACAAATTACTGCGAATTTTCTATGAATTTCTCGACATCTCCAACTTTCTTTTGCACCTTGCCGGAAATCTATTTCGACAGGCCCTTTGCCTCCTGCTCCTTGCTGCCGATCAACTTGCCCGCATTTTCCTGGACTTTCCCGGCGAGTTCTTTCGCCTTTCCTTTGACTTGGTCTTTATTCATGTTCAATCTCCTGAGGGTATGTTCACTCATCCTATTCGCGAGCCGAATATCAGTCTTTACATAAGCGCGCAGACCGACGCGATTCTTCCACGCTAAAGATAGCCGCGTTTCCGGTCGGATTCGCGCGCCGCAGCGCTACGCTTTTGCGATATTCCGTATCCGCCGCCGCCCGGAGTGCGCAAAAGGACCGTGCCGCCCGGCTTGAGAATGTGCTGCTTCTTCGGGTCAGCCGCCTTCCCGTCAATTACAAGCGCGCCGCAATCTCCCGCTTGGCCACCCGCGACGCCTGGAGCCGCGTACTTCGTGCGCTCGGCCAGGAACACCATGAATACCGGCGCTGGTGAGCGACTCTCAAGCAGAATGTCCTGGCCCAGGCCACCACGATATTCACCGTCACCCGCCGAACCCGGCCGCAAGCGCTTGTAGACCACGCGACAAGGCATGAGTTGTTCCACCACTTCGGCCGGGGTAAGCGAAATATTGCTTGGCCAGCTTGTGGCGTTCATGCCGTCACGCCTGTGGCTTGCACCGGTACCTCCGTTGTAGAACAGCTTGTTCGCGAACTGGCGTCCCCGCTCATCGACGCCTCGCATCAGCACGCTCCAGATCGGGGAACCCGAGCCCGCAATGATTCGCTCCGGCACGACGCGGCCAAGCGCTCCAAATACAGCGAATGGAAGGTAGTGGCCGAGCATGGCTCGTGAACAGCCGGAGGCTGGAAAGCGATGGTTCAATATGCTCCCCTCGGGAGCCGTGATCCGGATCGGCCGGAACGCGCCTTCGTTGTTCGGAATCTCCGGCGAAAGCACGCATTTCAGCCCGTACATCGTATAGGCGTAGGTGTAACAAAAGGCGGAGTTGAGCGCCTTTTCCACCTGCAGCGAGGTGCCGGTGTAGTCCACGTCCAATTCCTCACCCCGTACCGTGATGGCGATCCTGATCTGCATGGGTTCATCCAGACCGTCCGTCGTGACCTCGAATTCGTAGCTGCCGTCCGGGACGTCACGAATCGCCGCGCGCATCGCCCTTTCGGAGCGGTCATGTATTTCCGCCGCCAATTCACGCAACGACCGAAGTTTGTAGTGCCGCATGAGTGCCACAAGACGGCTTTCCATCAGCTCAAGCGCGCCGACCTGCGCCCAGAGATCGCCCTCGACTTCGTCCGGTGCCCGGACGTTCTTCCGCAGCACCTTGACGAAGGTCGCATCCGGTACTCCCGCGTTGCAGAATTTCATGACCGGGATCTGGAACCCCTCTTCGAAGACGTCCCGGGATTCGGTCGATCCGGTACGCCCGCCCATATCCGGAGCATGTGCCACGCTCGCCGCAAAACCGACCATTTCGCCATCGAGAAAAATCGGCTTTGCCACCGAGACGTCCGCAAGGTGGCCGGTTCCCAGCCACGGGTCATTCGTTATCAACACGTCTCCGGGCGCAAGCGCCTCGA
>JBEBGK010000871.1:0-2247 GCA_040081515.1 Chthoniobacteraceae bacterium | reverse complement strand
CCCTTCTCGGTCGGCGAAACCGGCCGCATGGGCGGCATGAACCGCCGCGAAATCGGCCACGGCGCACTCGCCGAGCGCTCCATCGCCCCGGTCATCCCGTCGAACGAAGACTTCCCGTACGCCATCCGCATCAGCAGCGAAGTGTGCGAGTCGAACGGCTCCACCTCGATGGCCTCCGTCTGCGGCGGCGTCCTCGCGCTCATGGATGCCGGCGTGCCCATCAAGACCCCCGTCGCCGGCATCAGCGTCGGCCTCGTCACTGAGTTCGAAGGCGACACCCTCAAGCGCTACACCACGCTCGCCGACATCATCGGCAGCGAGGATCATTTCGGCGACATGGACTTCAAATTGTGCGGCACCCGCGAAGGCGTCACCGGCTTCCAGCTCGACCTCAAGCTCCCCGGCGTCAGCCACAAGATCATCACCGAGGCCGTCCACCAGGCCCGCGAACTGCGCATGAAGATCCTCGACATCATGAACGAGTGCATCGCTTCGCCGCGCACGGAAATGTCGCCCTACGCCCCGCGTATCGAGACGATCAAAATCAACCCCGACAAGATCGGCCTCATCATCGGCCCCGGCGGCAAGACCATCAAGGGCATCGTCGCCGAGACCGGCGCGGAGATTAACATCGAGGACGACGGCAGCGTGCGCATCTACTCGAACAACCCCGATGCAATGGCCCGCGCGAAGCAGATCATTCAGGGCATGACCCGCGAGATCAGCGTCGGCGAGACCTACCACGCACCGGTCGTGAACATTAAGGAATTCGGCTGTTTCGTCGAAATCCTGCCCGGCAAGGATGGCATGTGCCACATCAGCGAACTCGCCGACTTCCGCGTGAAGCGCGTCGAAGACATCGTGAAGATGGGCGACATGATCTGGGTGAAAGTCCTCGGCGTCGATGAGCGCGGCAAAATCAAGCTCTCGCGCAAAGCCGCGATGAAAGAGCGCGACGAAGCCGCCGGCAACGGCGCGCCCGCGGCGCCGCCGCCTGCAAGCGCGAACTAAGACGCTGCGGAGATTCCAATCCTCCAGCTCTAATATTCACAAAAGGGGCGGCCTCCGGGCCGCCCTTTTTCTTGCCCTCAAAAAGCAACCAAATCCCGCCTGCTGAAACGAAAACGCAATCACGCACCCATCCTTTAGCACCAACTCCGATCCGTCCTCCCGGCTCAGACAATTTCCAGCGTTTCTCAGTGTGCGGTCAGGTCCAGCGATGACATCCGGCGCAGTTCCAGCTCGCGGTATCGCTGCTGGTAGCGGCGGAGGCGGAAGGGGAAGATCGCCACGCAAAGAATGCCGATGAGTAAGAGCGGATACCACACCCCATACGGCTGCCGCAGCGCGGCGGAAATCAGCCCGGCAATGGCGGCGATGGCACCGATCAGGATGAGAATTCTCGACGCATTGAGGACAAAGCGCGGCATTTTCCCGCGCGAGGCAAGCCACTCGATGAGGCCCCCGAGACAGCCAAGGAATGCACCACCGAGCCCGCCTATCCACCCCGCTGTTTGATCCGGCCACCAGGCGCCCGGCTGCTTCAGGAGGGCGGCGAAACCCGGGCTCTGGATGAGGCGAAGATCCCTCAGAAAAACCGTCCCTTGCCCAGGAAGCTGCACATTGATGACGAGCCGGCTGGGCGTTGACTTCGCGCCGGTCGCGTCGAATGGCAGCGTGAACACGCGCCAACCGGAATCGCCGCGGAGTCCGGCCATGGGACCGGATGCGCCGAGGGTGCGCGAGAAATACGCCGCGTCGCTCCCGAAGTGGCTCCACATTTCCAAGAATCCGTCGCCCTCCACGTGCTCGTAGCGGACTTCGCCGGAGATGGCGTAGAAGGCGGTGGAGATCCTCGGCTTCTCAACGGTCAGGATGTTCGCTCGCATCGCCTGACCGCCGGGGTTCTCGATTCTCAGCGCGGGCGGATGCCCCTCCGATGGGCTCAGGACGCCCGCGGTGAGTTTCCCGGCGTCGGAGATTTCCTGCCATGAGAAACGGGCGAGCACCGTCTCGTCGGCGCGTGCGAAACAGGCAAAAAGGAGGATGGTGGCTGTAACGAGAGACGTTTTCATTTGGCGGGTGGTTGTTGCTGTTGATAGACGCTGAGGAGTTGGCGGAAGGTGGTGGCGTCGAGCTTTCCCTCGGCGTAGAGCCCGCGCAGGAGCCGCTCGAAATCATCGGCGCGGTCCCGGCTCTCGAATGCCTTGAGCTTGTCGATCAGCCGGTCAAGGCGCAGGCGGACCG
>JBEBGK010000870.1:0-2248 GCA_040081515.1 Chthoniobacteraceae bacterium | reverse complement strand
TCGCCACCCAGTCGCGCATGGCTTCGTTCACGGCCTCCTTCAGCGTGCGCTGTCCGGCGGTGACGGCGACGACTTTTGCGCCGAGGAATTTCATCCGCGCGACATTCAGCGCCTGCCGCGCCATGTCCACCTCGCCCATGTAAATGACGCACTCGAATCCGAACCGCGCGCACACGGTGGCCGTGGCGACGCCGTGCTGCCCCGCGCCCGTCTCGGCGATGATGCGCTTCTTGCCCATTCGCCGCGCGAGGAGGATTTGCCCGAGCGCGTTGTTGATCTTGTGCGCGCCGGTGTGGAGCAGGTCCTCGCGCTTGAGATAGATTTTCGCGCCGCCGAGCTGCTGCGTGAGGCGTTCGGCAAAGTAGAGCGGCGTGGGGCGGCCACAGTAGTCGTGCAGCAAGCCGTCGAGTTCAGCATGAAATGCGGGATCGGCCTTCGCCTTTTCATACTCGGCGGCGAGGTCGAGCAGCGCCGTCATCAGCGTCTCGGGCACGAACATTCCGCCGAAGCGTCCGAAGTGGCCTTTGGCGTCAGGAAGATCTTGGAAAGAAACCATCGGGTGAGGATACGAACGACGGATGCGCGGGGCAAAGGGAAAGTCCGCTGGTAGCCGACGACGTGAGGAGGCGGGCACTTTGCAAACCGAAGAGCGGATGCCGGAGTACTGTTGAGACGCTCTGCTGATCCTTTCCGGCTTCCGGTTTTTGATCAGCCCGCCTCCTTACGTCGTCGGCTACGAAGTTGTTCAATCGCACGCCGGTGCGGTGCAGCGAGCGGGACGTCGCCGAGCGAGGTGAGGGGATGCCAGGCGTGGTTTTCGCCGAGGGGCGAAGGTGCGGGTTGGGTGAAAATGCTGAGCGTAACGCGGTGATGCGTGAAGGGGTAGTCGAGTGTGAGCAGCGGTTCGGCGTCGGGTGCGGATGGGATTGAGGGGAGTTTCCACAGGCCGCGCCAGCGTTTGCCGGTCTGCTGTTCGAGCAGGATGCGGCCGCGGCTGACGGTCCACGCGCACGGCTCGGAGAGGGCGACTTGTTTGCGGCGTGGCTTCTTGCGCGGGAGGGATTCGGTGGTGCCTTTCGCGAATGCGGCACAGTGGCTGCGGATGGGGCAGCGGAGGCATTGCGGGCCGCGCGGTGTGCAGAGCAGCGCACCGAGTTCCATGAGTGCACCGTTGAAAATGCGCGCGCCCTTTTTCGGCACGAGTGCGGTCGCAGCGGACCAGAGCGCGGTCTGGCCGGCCGTGCTGTCGATGGGCGCGTGCAGGTCGAGCAGTCGTGCGAGGACGCGGGCGACATTGGCATCCACGAGCGGCTCGGGCAGGTCGAATGCAAAGCTCGCGATTGCGCCTGCGGTGTAGCGTCCGATGCCGGGCAGGGCGCGGATGAGCGCGGGGTCGCGCGGCATTTCACCGTCGTGCTTTTCCGCGATGGTCTTGGCGGCGCGGTGGAGATTGCGGGCACGCGAGTAATAGCCGAGGCCCTGCCACACCGAGAGCACTTCGTTTTCCTCCGCCGCGGCGAGCGTGGCGAAGTCCGGAAAGCGGGACATCCATCGCGCGTAATAGGGAATCACGGTCGCGACCTGCGTCTGCTGGAGCATGATTTCCGACACCAGGATCGCATAGGGGTCGCGCGTCCGCCGCCACGGGAGATCGCGCGCGGCTTTCCGGAACCATGCGACGAGTGTGCGCCGGAGGGGCTGGGGATTGCGGATTGCGGATTGCGGATTGGACTTCGTCACGGTTGTCGCTACTCGGGAGCCTCACTTTTCAAAACCGAACAGCAAGCGCAACCATGCTCCCAGCACTCAGTTCCTATCTCATCCGCGAACACGTCGGCGTCTTCAAGCTCACGGGCACTTACGACATTTTCGACGGGACTTCAGGCCAGCAGATCGCCTTGGCGAAGGAGCGGAAGGGTCTCCTGAATGCGCTCGCAGGAATGCTCGTGAACAAGCGCAATCTCCCGACGCGGGTGGATGTGCATGAGGGCGCGGATGAAAACGGGCCGATTGCCTTTTCGATCACGCGCGGCTTTTCGTTTCTGCGGCCGACGGTGCAAGTGCTCGCCGGCGACGGGAGTCTGATCGGGACTTTCAAATCGCGCCTGCTGACGCTCGGAGGAAAGTTCGGTGTGTACGACGCCGGAGGCAATGAAGTCGCGATGGTGAAGGGCAACTGGGTGGGCTGGGATTTCCGTTTCATCGCGTCGAACGGCACGGAGCTGGGCGTCGTGTCGCGCAACTGGGG
>JBEBGK010000869.1:0-2248 GCA_040081515.1 Chthoniobacteraceae bacterium | reverse complement strand
TGCCTGTTTTCAAAGGCGGCACGCTGCCGGAGCGCGCGCTGTTCTGGCACTATCCGCACTACGGCAATCAAGGTGGCGCACCCGCCGCGGCCATCCGGCGAGGTGACTGGAAGCTCATCGAGTGGCAGGAGGACGGACGCGTCGAGCTTTTCAATCTCGCCCAGGACATCGGCGAGAAGAACGATCTCGCGGTGAGGGAGCTGCGGCGCGTTGAGCCGCTTCATGCCGAACTACACTCCTGGCAGAAGCGGGTCGGCGCAAAGTTTCCCATCCCGAACCCGTCCTACGACACCGCAAAACCCAACGGCCGCGCGGCCAACCGCCCGGCCCAAACTCCGAAAAAGCCATGAGCCTGATCCGCAGACTTCTTCTCTTCGCGACACTCGCCTTCCACGCACACGCAGCGGATGGGAAAAAACCAAACATCATCCTGATCATGGCCGATGACCTCGGCTACGAATGCGTGACCGCGAATGGCGGGCAGTCCTACCGGACGCCGCATCTCGACAGCCTCGCGGCATCGGGGATGCGCTTCGAGCAATGCCATGTGCAGCCGCTCTGCACACCCACGCGCGTGCAGCTCATGACCGGACGCTACAACATCCGGAACTATCTGAACTTCGGCACGCTATTGCGCAAGGAGACGACGTTCGGGCATCTGCTCAAGAAGGCTGGCTACGCCACGGGCATCTGCGGCAAGTGGCAGCTCGGCCGCGAGCCGGATGCGCCGCAGCATTTCGGCTTCGATGAAGCGCTGCTCTGGCAGCACACTCGCCGTCCGCCGCGTTACGCAAATCCCGGGCTCGAGCTCAACGGCGTGGAGAAGGAGTTCCCGCAGGGCAGCTACGGACCGAAGCTCATCAATGACTTCGCGCTCGATTTCATCACGCGAAATAAAGAACGCCCCTTCTTTCTCTACTACCCGATGATCCTCACGCACTCCCCATATCAGCCCACGCCCGACAGCGCGAATTGGGACCCGACGTTGAGCGGCGAGAACAAGCAACAAAGTGAGAAGCATTTCGCCGACATGGTCGCCTACATGGACAAGATGGTCGGCCGTCTCGATGCGAAGCTCGGCGAACTGGCCATCCGCGACAATACGCTGCTCCTGTTCATCGGCGACAACGGCACCGGGCGCGGCACGACGAGCCGGTTCAAAGGCGAGGATTATCCCGGCGGCAAAGGCACGACCACGGTGCGCGGGTATCATGTGCCGTTCATCGCGAGCTGGCCCGCCGTGATGAAGCAGGGCCGCGTGAACAGCGACCTCATCAGCAGCACCGACTTCCTCCCGACGATCTGCGCAGCCGCTGGCGTGGCAGTGCCCGCCAACGTCGATGGCGTCAGCTTCCTCCCGCAGTTGCGCGGCGAAAAGGGCGTGCCGCGCGAGTGGCTCTACTCGTGGTATTCGCCGCGCCAGGGCGCCGCCACGGCCGTGCGCGAATGCGCCTTCACCCGCGACGCCAAGCTCTATCGCACCGGCGAGTTCTTCGATCTAGCGACGGATCCCTTCGAGACAAGGCCGCTCGCGGTCGCCTCGCTCACCGGCCCCACCGCCGACGCCGCGAAGAAACTGCAGGTCGCGCTCGACCAATTCAAAGACGCGCGCCCGGCCGAACTCGACCGGCAGTTTAAACAGTCCAAGCAAGAGCAACCCGCCTCCGAAAAAAAGCGCGAGAAGAACAAATAACTGCCAACCAGTTCCCCCCATTGAAATCCCTCCTCGCGCCTTTCGCATCACTCTGCATCGCCGCTTCCACATTCGCCGCAGAGCAGCACCGAACGAACATCCTGTTCATCCTCGTGGGCGACCAGTCGCCGTCTGATTTCAAATTCTACAATCCCAAGTGGCCGCTGCAGTCGCCCAACATCGACCGCCTCGCGGCGGAGGGAATGGTGCTCGATGGCGCGTATCACAGCCGCGCTGAGGGAAACATCTACCTGCTCGATGTCCTCGCCACGATGTGTGACCTCACCGGCGTCCCCGCGCCGGAGTCGAATGAGAGCCTCAGCTTCAAGCCCGTGCTGACGGGTCAGAAGCCCGCCGTGCGCGATGTGCTCTACGGCGTTTGCAACGGCGGCACCAAGCCCGGCATGCGCAGCGTGAAACACGGCGACTGGAAACTCATTCAATACGACGTGATGAACGGCGCGGTGCGCGAGACGCAACTCTTCAACCTCAAGGACAACCCGGAGGAATTCCTCGCCGAGCACCACGACCCGAAAGTGATCGCATTGACCGGCG
>JBEBGK010000868.1:0-2252 GCA_040081515.1 Chthoniobacteraceae bacterium | reverse complement strand
ACCAATGCGAATCTCTCCGCTCTCCGGTCTCCGCTCTCCGGTCTCGAAAGCGCCCGCCTCCTCACGTCGGCGGCTACCGTGGATCCCGAGAACAAACTCCTCTGGCGCTACCCCACGCACCGCCTCGATGCCGAACAGGTGCGCGATGCGATTCTCGCGACCACGGGCGAACTCGAAACCGGCGACAGCGGCCCCAGCGCCGGCTGGGACAAACCGCGCCGGACGATCCACACGAAGGTGCTCCGCAACACGCGCGACTCGCTGCTCGATGTGTTCGATCTGCCGGAGGGATTCCAGAGCACGGCGCAGCGCAATTCCACGACGACGAGCACGCAGGCGCTCACGATGTTCAACGGCACGTGGATCCTCGCCCGGGCGAAAAAGTTTGCCGAGCGCGTCGTCAGCGATTCCTCGGCAGACGACGGCGAACGCGCCACGGCCGCGATGCGCCTCGCGTGGGGACGCGAACCATCGAGCGACGACATCGCCGGCGCGAAGAAGTTCCTTTCCGCGCAAGCCGCCATCATCGAAGCACGCGAACCCGAGATGCGGCCCGTCACCCTGAACACCGACAAAGTGCCCTTCCGCGAAGGCCGCGGCGTGGTGCTCACGAGCGCCAGCACGGAACGGCTCGTGATGAAGAATTCCCCGAGCTTCCCGGATGGCGATTTCACCATTGAGGCATTCATCGTCCTGAATTCGCTCTACCCGGACGGCCAGGTCCGCACCATCGCCTCGCACTGGGACGGCTCGAAGACTCAGCCCGGATGGAGCTTCGGCATCACGGGAAAGCAATCGCGCTACAAGCCGCAGACGCTCGTGCTGCTGCTGAATGCGGGCGACAAAGCCGCGAAGGAACCCGAGCCGATCTTCAGCGCGCTGCATCTCGAAATCGGCAAGCCCTACTACGTCGCAGTGAGCGTGCGCGTCGCCGACCGGGAAAATGGCATCACCTTTTACGCCAAGGATCTCTCGAATGACGACCTGCCGCTCCAGATCGCGACCGTCGCGCACCAGTCGCTCACCGGCGTCCGCAGCGAGGCGGACTTCACGCTCGGCGCGCGCGGCGGCAAGGGCCACGTGTGGGATGGCATCATCGACGACGTGCGGCTCTCGCGCGCCGCGCTGCCCGCCGAGGCGCTGCTGCTGAATAGCGGCCAGCAACTCCAGGAGGCGACCGTCGGATACTGGAAGTTCGAAACTTCCAGCGGCGTGTACAACGACAGCTCGCCGCGCGGGAACAACATCCAGGCGCGCATCGCCCAGGCCAAGCCTGCGGACCCGCGCGCGGCGGCCTTCGTGGACTTCTGCCACGTGCTGCTGAACTCGAACGAATTCCTCTACCTCGACTAGCCATGCCCTGTTCCAACTTCGATCGCCTTTTCACGCGTCGCGATTTTCTCACCCGCGCCGGCGCCGGGTTCGGCGCACTCGCGCTGTCCGAGCTGCTCTCGGGCACCGCGCTCGGCGCCGCCGTCGCAGAGAAGAAGCCGCTCGCGCCGAAGAAGCCGCATTTCACCCCGAAGGCGAAGTCGGTGATCTTCCTCTTCATGGAAGGCGGCCCGTCGCAAATCGATACGTTCGATCCGAAGCCGCTGCTCAACAAACTCGCAGGGCAGAAAATTCCCGACAGCTTCGGAAAGGTCATCACGGCGATGGGCGAATTCAATTCGCCGCTGCTCGCCAGCAAGCGCCAGTGGAAGCAGCATGGCCAGGGCGGGCTGTGGATCTCCGACTGGCTGCCGCATCTCGCCGAATGCGCGGACGATCTCGCCGTGATCCGCTCGTGCGTGGCGGATGGCATCAATCATTCGACCGGCGTCTGCCAGACGAATACCGGCAGCATCCTCGCCGGACGCCCATCGCTCGGCGCGTGGGTGAACTACGGACTCGGCTCGGAGAACCAGAACCTGCCCGCTTTCGTCGTCATGCAGGATAATCCGGCGAGCGTCATCAACGGACCGCGCAATTGGGGCGGCGGCTTCATGCCCGCCGTGTATCAGGGCACGCGCATCGAATCCGGCAGCGAGCCGATTCAATTTCTGAACAACCCCGACGGCACCACCGCCGAACAACAGCGCGGCAAACTGGATTATCTGAAAGCGCTCAACGCACGGCACGCCGAGTCACGACTGAACAGCGAACTCGAGGCGCGCATCGCGAGCTACGAACTCGCATTCCGCATGCAGGCCGAGGCGCCCGACGCCGTGGACATCAGCAAGGAAACCGAGTCCACACGCGCGCTCTACGGG
>JBEBGK010000867.1:0-2255 GCA_040081515.1 Chthoniobacteraceae bacterium | reverse complement strand
CCGTGAAGTCCGCGCCGAGGTCCAGCTTCGCATCCGGAAAATCCTGAGCGCCACTTTCCTCGAGCCCATGCAAATCCTCCGGCCCGCGCACCAGCTTGCCGCCCGACCACACGCGCAGCACCGGCGCGCCATCAGCCGGATGCTCCACCGCGATGTCGTGCTCCGCGCCCTTTGTCAGCGGGATGACGACATCTTTGCTCAATCGCACCGCACCTCCCCCCAGCCCGGAAAATTCGACGTGCAGCCGGTAGTTCAGCGGCAACTCCGGCGCATCGAGCGGCACGGCATGCCTCGGCGGAGCAGCGCAGACCAACGGGCAGCGCGCCAGCAGCAATGTAACGATTGCGATGCGGAGGGAATTCAATGCGATGTAGTTCATGCCTTCTTCTGCTCAATGAAGAACGTCAGGTTGATGGCGATCACCAGCGCGCGCAAACAATGCGGCTGGGATGCAAAGAGATTACCGCCTCTGTTCAGCTCGCTGATGGAGGTGGCACGCACCGCTGCCTGCCGCGCCAACTGGAATTCAGAGGATGCGGCTCGCGGAAAGGACTTACGCGCAATGGATGTCTTTCCCATTTTCAAAGGTGGGCGGCGACTTGCAGCATCGCCTCCCACATTTACGGGGTCGCCATGGGGCGCGGCAGCTCGACGACCATGTTCCCATCGGCAGCTCCCTTTCCGGGCTTCCCGTGGAAAATGAGATTGTTCCCCCATACGATCCCCGCGTTTTCCGGGCGATCGTTGCGGCGGAAGTTGTTCGTCGCCTCCTTGCCTTCAATGGCGCCGATGGTGTTGCCCTCGATCCGGATGTCGCTGGCGTCATTCACGAAAATCTGGCCGCCCTTGTATTCGGGTGTCTGGTTGTTCATCCACACGACGTTGCCGAGGATGTCCACATGGTCGCTCTCATACGCATGGATGCCGGAGCCGCCGTTGTTGAAACTCGTGTTGCCCTCGATGAGCACCCGTCCCTCGTAGATGCCGAGCTTCGAGCCCTGCTGCGTGTTGCGCGAGTCGTCGATGATGATGCCATTCCCATCCATGATTTTTCCGCCGGGCTTCACGGGCAGATACTGCCGGTTGTTGAAGCATCGATTGCCGCGGATACGAATGTGGTAGCCCGGTTCCCTGTCGTAGTTCCATGCCTGCCAGACCGAGATGCCGCTGCACCCATAAGTCGAATACCACGCGCAGCCGGACACCGTGCAGTCCTCGATGGTGACGTAATCGCAGTGGCTCGCCGCAATTCCACCGCCCGGACAGGCCCACACGCGCAAGTCGCGCAGCATGATATGGTGCGGGCGTTGCTTTTCTTCGGTCACGCCGCTGCGCCCGTCGATGCTGATGCCGTTGCCATTGAACCGCCCGCTCTTCTTGGTCGGTGAATCAGCCTTCGCTTCATCGAGCGTGATCGCGCCGGATGCGCCCTCAATATCGATTCCGGATATCTCGATGTGCGCTCCACCCGGGCCAATCTTGATTCCGCTCCATCCTTCGAAGCGCAGCCGCGGCCGCACGCCCTCTGCGCCCTTGATGCGAATCGGCGCGTCCGCCGTGCCTGCACACGAGAATGTGGGGAACGACTTGCCCAGTTCGTAAACCCCCGCGCCGAGGACGAACGTGTCGCCCGGCTTTGCCGCCTCGTTGATCTTGTAGAGCGTGCGCCATGGCTTCTCGGCACTCGTTCCCTTGGCAGAGTCCTTGCCATCCGGTGCGAGGTAGTAGGTCTCCGCGTGAGTGACACCGGCGGCGAGCAGCGTCAGGAGGATGAATAGGCGAATGATGAATGGGAGCTGCGGCATGGACGGCATCGGGATTCAAAATCGGAACGGAATGCCCAGCCGCCCGGCCACGCGCAGCGGGCGGCGCAGTGCCTCGGTCATGCGAGCAGCCTCATCGGCGCCGCGCAGATCCTTGCACGCCGGATGCGCCTCGGGCGATGCGATGATGCCGAGCTCGTGGAGCACGTGCGCCGTGCTGTGTTTGTAGGCGGATGCACTCATCCTGGCATCGAGGCGGAAGACTTGATCCTCCAGCGATTGAAATGCCTCGAAGACCTTATACACGCGGGTGTCGAAGCGGCCCGTGCCGGTGGTGAATTTCTTCTGCGGTGAGTCGTCGTTCAACCACATGTCCTTCGCCGCGCAGATGAGCGGCGCCCCACTAACGGCGGCTCCGATGAGCAGAGGCAGGCCGAGTTTGATCGCCGTGGCGATGCCGAAGTCGTCGCCGCTGTGCGGGGCGAAATCGAG
>JBEBGK010000866.1:0-2258 GCA_040081515.1 Chthoniobacteraceae bacterium | reverse complement strand
CTCCGCACTGCGGTCGGCGGCGATGAGAAATACGCCGTGGAAGAAGGCGAAACGACCTCCGGGCTTGCGGAGTTCTTCCGGCTTCATCGTAGCCATGGCGGCGACGGCTTCACTCATTTTGCCGCGCTGGTAGAGCGACAGCGCGTAGGTGGCCGTCACGGCGGGGTCCGTCGGCAATTCCTCGTAGAGATCCTTGGCCCGCCGGTGAGGATCTCCTTCCTCGGTCCGGGTGAGCAGCGAGATGAACGTATAGAAGTTCCGCGCGGTGATTCCCCCCGGGTCGGCCTTGCTGATGAGGCTCGCGGCCATCTGGACCTGGGCCGTGTTGCCTTGCCGGTACGCGTTGACGAGGAGCAAATCGAGTGCCCACCTGGGACAGTGCCCCGTGCGGGCGAGCAGCCAGCAGACATCCTCCAACCGCTGATCCCAGTGCCACGCCTCGGCGGCCTTTGCCAGCCGCTCCAGGCGGGCCGGCCCGTCCGGGGCGCTCTGGGCGGCGGAGACTGCGTTTTTCCATTGAGCCGCCCCGGCTTCGGCTTCCTGAAGGCGCTCCAATGCGCGGGCCAAATAGGCGCGGCGCATGTAGTCGAAATCCCCCCACGAGCCGGCCTCCACCAGCTTCCGGAGCTTCGCCCACTCGGCGCATTTGATATACGTTTCCGCCGCGCCAATGGAACCGGGCGGCTTCGAGAGGAGTTCCTTGGGGAACTCCGGCATCCACTCAGATGCAATGAGCGCAAGGTCATTCTGATTCATCCACATCAGCAGATCGAGAAGATGATCGGCATTTGACTTCGCCAGTTCGCGCAGTTCGCCGAGATAGGATGCCGATCCTAGGGAATCGAGCTTTCGCAGAATCCCGAGCCGCTTGAGTTTGTCCGAAAAAGTGGCACCCGGCGCTTCCGTCAGCGCGAGGGCCAGTTCCTTGATCCGTCCGGGTTGGGCGTGCTTCTGGGCGTCCCCGAGCAGGATGCGGAGCGCGGGCAGACTGCTGTCCGGCTGTCCGGCCAGTTCGCCCAAGGCCCCGAGGGCCGCCGCTCGCGATTCGGGCCGCTTTGAATCCATAAGAAGAGTCGCGAGCGCCAGCCTGTGGCGGTTCTCGTTGGGCGAGAGCCTGCAGGCCTCCTGCAAATGGGTCTCAGCCGCGGCTGTGTCCCGGCGGCTCATGGCCAGCCGCGCCGAGACCTCGTGGAAGGTGGCGGTGCGGGTTTCCGCGGGCTTCAGGCGCTCGATGGCACTCTTGGCCCGTGCGAAGTCGCCGGTGTCAAGGGCGTCCTTTGCCAGCGCGAGCAGGTTCTCGGCGTCGTCGGGAAGGAGACTTTGCAGCCGGACCCGCCAGCTCAGTGCCGCCGATGAACCCGATGCCTCCATCGCTTTCGCGATCAGCCTGTTAGCTTCTGTGTTTTGAGGGTTGGAGTCCAGGACGGCGCGGGCATCGAGAGCGGCGCGCTTGAAGTCACCTTTTTCGAGACTCACCCGGGCCCGATCCACCCGCTTGTCCTCATTCCAGCGGTCGAACCGACGCTTGGCGACGGGCAATGCGACATAGCCGCCGAGCGCGAGCAGGATGACGGCGACCCAGACGAGTTTGCGCTGATACCAGCGCGTGGTGACCGCGTAGGCCCACGTTCCCGTATCGCCGCTGGGTTCCAGTTGTGGAGGCGGATTCATCGCGCGGGAGCAGTTATTGCTCGGTGCCGGACTCCGCTCAGACGGCCCAAGCCGCGGAATGGAACCTGTCGGCGGACGGATCTCCGGCTGCGCCTGCGGAGAAATCGGTGATTGAAGGATTGCCTCATGAGACCCGATTGAATCCGACTCATGTGTCAATCGGATGGAGAACAGGTAACTTATTAGGGAGACTTGGTTGCGTTTTGAAGACGTCACCGGCAATCGCGGACGGTCCTGTTTCTCCGAAATGGCGGCCCTCGTGCTCTCTTGGCTTGCTCCGGCTCACGCTCTGCCGTGGAGGCGGATGCTCGAATTGCGAGCTTGCCTCCGTGAAGGTGCCAGCGCACATCGGGCATCAAGCATCGGTCTCCAGCAGCGGAACCGTGTAAACCGTATTGCCCGTCGGATCGGGGTATTAATACGTCACAGGAAATTCACGCGGCTGTCGGGTGTTTGTCATGGTGGGGTGCCAAGCTGCGTCCATGAAAATCCCGACTCTTCGCCGTCCCGCGGCAATGGACCTGCGTCCCCGATATCCACTCTCCGAGCCCTTCGCGTTTCTGCCAGTCGTGGTGGAGGCACTGAAC
>JBEBGK010000865.1:0-2261 GCA_040081515.1 Chthoniobacteraceae bacterium | reverse complement strand
CCGTCGAGCACCGTCAACGGCGGCGGCGGCGCGCTGCCGTCGGGGAGCACAAGTTCGATGCGATAGTCGATCTGCTTGTCGCCGGTCGTGTCGATTCGCCATTGCAGCCGGTCCGTGGCGCGCACGAACGGCGTGCCGGACGGCCCCACCACCCGATCCTCGAAACCCGGCAGTCGGAAAAATTGATTCAGCACGCGCGCGGTATCGGGCTCCGAATAATCGCGAAAGGGACGGCTGTCGTATCCCGTGTAAAAGATGCGCCACACCGGCAGCGACGGTTCGTCGAGCGGAAGCTGGCCCTGATGCGCGGACGACACGAGCCGCGCGAATGCGTTCGCCTTGATGGGAACGAACTGCGTCGTGCCGTCTTTCAGCCATTCGAGCTGCACGCCCTTTTCTCCCAACCGGACGCGCACCGAGCTCGTCTCCGGCGGCGCGCATTCGGCGCGCACAGCGAGATCCTCCAGACACACGCGCCATTCCTCCACGCGCTGCTGGCGCTCCCATTCCGCCGTGAGCGCATCGACCTCCGCCCAGTCCGTGGCCGCCAGCAACGCCGCCGGGCATGCGTGCTTCTGCTGACGCAAATACGCCGCCACATACAGCCACGCCTCCCACGGCGTGCGCGGTTCGTGCAGCCAGAGCTGCACCGAGTTCCAGCCCCAACGAGTTCGGATACGGGTGATTGGTTGCAGCATCATCTCCGTGATGTAGCCGCCATGGCGGTGCGACTGGTAAAGTTTGTCCACCGCTTCCGCCGCGGCCTTTTCTTCGAGCCCCAATTTTCGCCCCAGGCGATCGGCCATGATCACCGCCACCGCCGCAGCCGCGCTCCGGGGCGGCTGCGCACGCCGCGCCGCGACCTGCTTCACAATCGGCGGCGCCGGCTGCTCCACCGCCTCCTCCTTCTCGCCGAGCGCCAGCGCCTGCAACGCCACGGCGACGCAATGTTTGCAGTCGAAACCCATCGGACACGAGCACTCCCCGTCCCACTCATCCTCCACGAAATGCAGCTTCACTCGATACCGCTTCGTTCCCATCACCTCCGCGCGCAGTTCCAGGCCGGCTCCGTCGTTCTCCAGGTGGTTCACCTTTGCGTCTTTGAAATAGCGCAGCCCGCGCAGCCCCGTCTGCTCGTCGATCGAGTCGAGATACCGTTGGAGGGCGTCGCGTTGTTCTTCGGAAAGATGGGTCACGGCAGGAGAAAAAATCGGACGCGGAACCTCTGCTGGTTCCTTTCACTCCACAAGCCGCAAGCGACATGGCCGAAATCCTTCGCATCTGCGACGCGCGGCGATCCGTTACTCCAAACGTGGTCCTCTGCTGCTTGCCAAAGAACGGCCCGCCACCGAGGTTTCACCCTCTTCTTTCCATGATTCATCGTCGCTCGATCTCTCCTTTCAGCCGCGCAATGCTCGCCGGAGCCGCCGCGCTTGCCGCGGGTTCCGCCCTTTGGGCGGTGCATCCGAAGAACGCGGGGCCGGCGCAGTTCGAGCTCAAGTTCAAGCTACCTCCTCCGAAGCCGCTCTCGCCCGAGGAGGAACTGAAAACTTTCAAATTGGAAAAGGGCTTCCACGTGGAGCTGGTCGCCGCGGAGCCGATGGTGGAGACACCGGTTGCGATGAGCTGGGATGAGCAGGGGCGCCTTTTCGTCTGCGAAATGCGCCCCTACATGCGGGACCTCGAGGGGAAGGGTGAACTCGATCCCATCGGGCGCATCGTCGTCCTCGAGGACACGGATGGCGACGGAAAGATGGACAAGCGCAGCGTCTTCGCCGACGGGCTCGTGATGCCGCGCGGCGTGATGTGCGTGAATGGCGGTGCGATCGTCGCGGAGCCGCCAGCGCTGTGGTTCATGAAGGACACGAATGGCGATGGCGTGGCCGATGTGAAGGAGCAGGTGGACGCCGCCTACGGTTCGCGCGGCGGCCAGCCCGAGCATATGGCGAATGCGCCGACGCGGTTCCTCGACAACTGGGTGTACAGCGCGAACCACGGCATGCGTTACCGGCTGAAGGATGGAAAATGGATTTCCGACAGCTCCGGCAGCCGCGGCCAGTGGGGCATGACGCAGGACGACCACGGCCGGCCGTTTTACAATTTCAACTCGGACTTCCTCCGCGCGAATTTCGTCCCCGAGACGCTCTACAAGCGCAACCCGAACTTTTTCGCCAGCGCCGGCGCGGGCGTGCAGATCATGAAGGACCAGACCTGCTGGCCCTCGCACCCCACTCCCGGCGTGAACCGCGGCTACGAGCCGA
>JBEBGK010000864.1:0-2261 GCA_040081515.1 Chthoniobacteraceae bacterium | reverse complement strand
CCGGACTCCACGACGCGGTGCGGGCCAAGGATACCGCGAAGGCGGAAAGCGCCTTCGCGACGCTGATGCACCGGAATGCGGAGGATGGATTCAACGCGCTGCTCGCCTGCGTGCAGGACAACCCGGAGGTACACCGCACCGTGCTGCCGTACCGTGCGTGGGATCTGCTGGATGTCGTGGGCCGCGAGCACGCGACCACGATGCTGCGGATGTCGCTACGCTACTGCCTGAATGCGGAGCAGTATCGCCGTCCGGAGTGGGACGAACACGGGAAGGTGCTCGCGAAGCTGCTGGATGAGCACAAGCTGCTGGGTCGCGATCCCGGCACGCGTCCGATGGACGATGGGGCGATGGAGAAACTGAGCCAGGCCATTTTCTCGGGCATGCCGGACCAGGCGGCAGGCGCGGTCGCGGCTTCGCTCGCGGAAGGGTTCAGCCCGGCGCACATCGGCGAGGCAATGTCGCTGGCGGCGAACCAGCTCCTGCTGCGCGATCGCGGCCGTCCTCCCGAGTGGGAGTCTCCCGGCAAGCCGACGGGCAGCGTGCATGGCGACTCCGTGGGCGTCCATGCGTGTGATTCGGTGCATGCGTGGAGGAATCTCTCGGGTGTGAGCAAAGGGCGGAATGTTTTCGCCTGCCTCATCCTCGGCGCGTGGCAGGTGGCCCGCGATCGTCAGGCGGGCGGCCAGAAGTTTCTCGAATGGGAACCCGTGCCTTCGAAGCGGCAGATCGGCCAGGTGGGCGCGACGGATCCCGCGAGTCTGTTGCAGGAATTGGAGGGCTTCATCCGGCAGAATCTCCAGGCCCACGCTGCGGCCGTGGTGCATCGCTACGGCGTCCTTGGGCATGCGCCGGAAGCGGTGTTCCACTTGCTGCTGCGATACGCCGTGAGCGAGGAGGGTGCGCTCCACGCCGAGAAATACTACCAGACAGTATGGGACGAGTTTCACCGGACGAGGCCGGCCTTCCGCTGGCGGCAACTCACGGCGCTGGCTCGTGTGACCGCCAGTGAATACGGACGTCCTGCCGCGGGCCAGGCGGAAGCGCGGGAGTTGCTGGGCGTGTGACCCTGCGTCCGGGGTGCTACCGGCCCGCGGTTGTCTTCGGGGACCCGATGCAATAGACCACGTTCTGCGACCGCGCGTAGAGCCGGCCTTGGATCGGCGCGAGGCCGGCGCGGAAGATTTCGCCGCTCGCGGCGCCGATGGAGCTTTTCGAGACGATCTCGAGCGTCTTGCCGGGCTTCACCACGATGACGTCGCCGTTTTCCATCTGGCAATAGACGAGGCCGTTCGCGACCAGTGGCGAAGCGGAGATCGCGGAGCCGAGGCGTTCGGTGAAATGGATCGCGCCGGTCGCGGTGTCGTAGGTGGTGAGCATGCCGGACATGCCGGAGATGAGCAGGAAATCGCCGACGACCACGGGCGAGGGGAGGTCGCGTCCGCCGACGCGCTTGGCGTCCCACACGCGGTGGGTGCCGGTCACGTCGCCGCTGCCGCCGGGTTTGACAACGTAGGTGTTCCCGGGTTTGCCGTTCACGACGTAGATGCGGCCATGGGCGAACGCCGGGACGGGTTCGCCGCGACCGGTGAAGCCCTTGCAGAACCAGAGGTCTTTCCCGGTGGCAGGGTCGTAGGCGTTGAGGCCGAATTCGCCATTCAGCAGCAGCTCGCGGCGCCCGCCGGCCTCGATGATGATGGGCGTGGACCAGCCGCCCTTGGGCATGTCGGTGCGTTTCGTGGTCCAGACTGGTTTGCCGGTCTTTTTGTCGAGGGCGACGAGGGAGGAGGGGCCCTCGGCGTCGCAGTTCTGGATGACGAGATCGCCGTCGATGATGGGGGAACCGCCGACGCCCCAGTCTCCGGGGAATTGGCCGAGGTCGCGGGACCACTGGGGCTTCCCGGCGAGATCGAAGCAGTGGATGCCGCCCGGGCCGAAGAATGCGATAACGCGTTCGCCATCGGTGACGCAGGAGGAGGAGGCGCGCGTGTTCATCTTATGGATGGCCTCGGGGGCTGCGCTGGAGATTTCCCGTTCCCAGAGGATCTTGCCGGTCTGGCGGTCGAGGCAATGCGCCCAGCGCGTCCTGCCGTCGGGTGAAGCGCTGGTGACGAAGAGCCGATCGCCCCAGTTCACGACGGCGGACTGGCCGGCACCCTTGAGCGGGGTCTTCCAGGCGACGGCGCTGGCGTCCCACTTCACAGGCAGGGAGGTCTCGGTGGAATGCGAGGAGCCATCGGGACCTGCGAAGCGCGGCCAGT
>JBEBGK010000090.1:0-8820 GCA_040081515.1 Chthoniobacteraceae bacterium | reverse complement strand
GACATCGCGCACAATGGCGTCGAAGTCCGAGCTCTCCGCCTTCTGACAGCCCACGTCCCCATCCTCGGCAACATCCACCGCATAGCCTTCCTCGCGCAGCACTTTGGCGAGGGCGCGCAGGAGGTCGGGTTCGTCTTCAACAACGAGGATACGCATGGTCTCAGCGGGATACGGATGAAAAGTGTTCCTTCAAGCTGACGCGAGCAACCTTAAGGGACGATGAAGGCGGCACCCTACGAGTGACGCGGCAGCGCAATTTCGGCCTGCAAGCCATGCGGGTCACAGTTCTTCGCGGTCACACTTCCGCCGCACGCCTCGATGCAACTCTTCACAATCGCGAGGCCGCGCCCCGCGCCTCCCGTCGTCCGCTGGCCCGCGGCTTCGGGGCGGTATTGCGGCACCGTACATTTTTTAAGAAGAGCGTGAAAAGGGGGGCGCATTAATCGCGCCTTAACCTATCAGTATCTCCCCTGATCCCATGAACTCCACCGTTTTGCCCTCCAACCCGCTTCCGATTGCCGCAAGTCCGCATCGGAAGTTCGGTCTCCCTGGCTCCATCATCACGCTGGCGGCCGCGGGATTCGTTGTGCTGTCCGCAAACGCATCGGCGCACGACCTCCTTGGCAACCCGCATCCGCAATACGACCGCAGCGTACGGCCGCCGGAGATTCTGCTCGCGCAAAATGTACCGCAGAACCGCGCGGGGACCGGGACGCGGGCGGTGCGGTCAAATCGTCCCCCGCAGGCTGCGCCGTTCGAGGCGTTTGCGCCGAAGGTGAGCGTGCGGTGGGATGAGAAGTTTCTTTATGTCGAGACCAACGGGATGCCGTCGCACAACATGATGGTCGGCATCACGGCTTGGCAGCAGCAGGTGCCGCTGCCGCAGAACTACACCGATGCGAATGCGTGGCAGATTCCGCTTTCGCCGGTGCCGGCGAAGGAAGTGATCTCGATCAAAAACCGCTTCCTGCGCGGGGCCATCGCGCTGGCGGTGAATGGCATTCCCATTTTCAATCCGCAGAACAATCGCGGTGAAGTCTCACAGGAAATCGGCGAACTCGATGAGTGGGGCGGGCACTGCGGGCGCGCGGATGATTACCACTATCACGCGGCGCCGCTGCATTTGCAGGCGGTCGCCGGGAAAGGTCAGCCCATCGCGTTTGCGCTCGATGGCTATCCGATCTACGGGCTCACGGAGCCGGATGGTTCGCAGCCCACGGGGCTCGATGGATTCAACGGTCACACGACGCAGGCGCTCGGCTATCACTACCACGGCTCGACCAAGTATCCCTATGTGAACGGCGGCTTCCACGGCGCGGTCGTCGAGCGCGATGGCCAGGTGGACCCGCAGCCGCGTGCGAATCCGGTGCGCGAGGCGTTGCCCGCATTGCGCGGCGCGAAAATCACGGGCTTCGAGAGCACGGGCGCGAACAGTTACAAGCTGAGCTACGCCGTGAATGGCGACAAACGCGCGGTGCTCTACTCGATCAATGCGGATGGGACTTTCCCGTTTGAATTCCAGAGCGGCAGCGCGGGCACGACGAAGCAGGTTTACACGCTGCGACAGCGCGGCGGTGGCGGCGGGCCGCGTCCCGAGGGCGATCGTCCGCCACGGCGCGAAGGTGAGCGCCCGCCAGGTGGAGGCGCGGATCGTCCACCACGTCCTGAAGGCGGGCCCGGTGGGCCGCCTCCTCGCGACGGCGGTGGCGCACGTCGCGGAGGTCCACAGGGCGACAGGCGCCCGGGCGAAAATGGGCCACAGGAGAGCGCGTCGCAGTTCGGCCCAGATGCGATGAAAAAGCCGAATGCGACTTTTGTCCTCACCAGCCCCGAGGTGAAAGACGGCGGCGCACTGCCCATCGACTACACGGGCGACGGCAGCGGCGCGACTTTGCCCCTCTCGTGGAAAGGTGCGCCAGCAGGGACGAAGAGCTACGCGCTCCTCATGGATCACGTCGCACCGGGCAATGTGATGAAGCACTACTGGACGATGTGGAACATCCCCGCGAGCACGACGAGCCTGCCGAAGAATGCACAGGGCATCGGCAAAACCGGCACGAGTTTCAAGGGCCAGACTGGCTACGAGCCGCCACATTCTCAGGGACCGGGCGCAAAGACCTACGTGCTCACAGTCTATGCGCTCAGCGAGCCGCTGCAAATCACGCAGCAGCCGAGCGAAATGAACCGCGATGTCCTGCTCGCTGCAATGAAGGACAAGGTGCTCGCGAGTTCATCGCTGAGCGTCGTCTATACGCGCAGCGGCAGTGCGCAGGGTGAAGCTCAGCGTCCGCCGCGTCGCGAGGGCGGGCCGGGTGCCGATGGCCAGCGTCCTCCCCGCCCGGAAGGTGCGGACAACCAACGTCCGCCGCGTGACGGCGAGCGCCCGCCTCGTCGCGAAGACGGGAACGGTCAGCCGCCTGTGCAGGCGCAACCCGCATCCACTGCACCGCAATTCGCCGCAGCCGATCAGCCACCGCAGCAAGGCCAACCCGGCGAGCGTCGTCCAGGCGCTCCCGGTGGCGGCAAAGGCGGCGGCAAGGGAGGCCCGCCCGGGCTCATCAAGCCCAGCATCGCCGACACGATGAAGCTCAACGTGTATGCAGACAATTGGTTCATCCTCTACGTGAACGGCCGACTCGTCGCCGTGGACCCGATCCAGTTCACGCCGCACAACGTCGTGAGCGTGGACTTTCTCCCCGAGTATCCGATGACCATCGCCGTCATGGCCAAGGACAACGCCGACCCGAAGACCGGGATGGAGTACGGCACCAGCATCGGCGACGGCGGCTTCATTTTGAAATTCGGCGACGGCACCGTGACCAACGCCACGTGGAAGGCGAAGAGCTTCTTCCGTGGCCCGCTCAATCACGACACCGCGAACCCGAAGGTCGAGCACACGCCCATCCCCGACCAATGGTGGTCCGCGGACTTCGACGACAGCAAATGGGCAAACGCGACCGAATACACCGAGGAGCGCGTGAACCCGAAGCAGCCTTACTTCGAGGCGGATTTCAAAGGCGCGAAGTTCATCTGGACCGCGGAACTCGACCTCGACAACACGATCCTCTTCCGCACGCGCATCGAAAAGCCCGACTGGAAACAGCGCTGGAACACGAAGCCGGATCTCGACGTCACCGGCGCACCGTTCAAATAGCCACCCGCACCAATGAACTCCTCACCCATGAAGCTCATCCTCATCGCAGCCGCGATGCTTTGCCTCCCGGCAAACGCCCTCGCGAAGGCGCCAAACATCGTCTTCATCCTCGCCGACGATCAGTCGTGGAGCGGCACCTCGGTGCCGATGATTCCCGGCAAGGACTTCAGCAAGAGCCAGCAGTTTCGCACGCCGAACGTGGAGCGCCTCGCCTCGCAGGGGATGACATTTTCCCAAGCCTACGCGGCGCACTGCAAATGCGAGTGTTCGCGCGCCGCGATCCAGATGGGACGCACCACCACTTCGCTCAATGCGCCGGACAAAGGCTCGCGGAACTGGAGCGCGCCCGTCAGCGATTCGCTCGTGAACACGCTCAAGCGCGCGAACCCCGCGTATCGCGCCGCGCACTTCGGCAAGTGGCAGTGGTTCCACACGCCGCAATCCATGGGCTACGACGTGAGCGACGGCATCACGATGAATCAGGACGGTGATTCGCGCGACCCGGAGGACCCGAAGCAATCCTTCGGCATCACGCGCCGTGCGACTGCATTCATGGAGACGCAGGTAAAGGAAGGTCATCCGTTCTACCTCCAACTCTCCTACTACGCCGTGCACAGCCAGCCGCAGGCGCTTGCCTCCACGCTCAAGAAATACGAGGGCCAGGGCGGTGGCGGTGGCCGCGGCGACCGCGCCGTGATGGCCGCGATGACGGAGGACTTCGACACCTGCATCGGCGTGGTGCTGAAAAAACTCGAGGATCTCCGCATCGCCGACAACACGCTCGTCATCTACATGTCCGACAACGGCGGCCGCACCGAAGTGCTCGCGGGAGGCAAAGGCAACCTCGGCGAAGGCGGACTCCGCGTCCCGCTCATCGTCCGCGCGCCCGGCATAAAAGGCGGCGCCTACAGCAACGACCCCGTCATCAGCTACGACATCTTCGCCACCGTGCTCGACTTCGCCGCACCCGGCTTCGTGCTGCCAAAAGGCACCGAGGGCGGAAGCTGGAAACCGGTGATGAGCGGCAACGCCGGCAAAGTGAAACGCCCCATCGACCGCTTCGTCTTCCATCAAGCCGTGGAGGTCGAACACCCGCAGTCGGCAATCCGCAAAGGCGACTTCAAACTCCTCTACTACTGGAACACGCGCGACGGAATGCTCTTCGACCTCACGAAGGACCTCGGCGAGGAACGCAATATCGCCAAGGAAAAGCCCGAGGTCGCCGCGCAGTTGCAGAAGGAATTGAAAGACCACATCCGCGCCGGTTTCGGCGAGCAGGTCTTCGCCGCGATGGAGAGCGGAAAGTTTGAACAGCGCGGCCGGCCCGGCGGTGGCGGCGGCGGAAAGCCGCGCGCCGGAAAACGTCGTCCTCCGCCTGCGCCGTAAAGTGGCTCCGGCTTTAGCCGGAATCCGAACGACACTTTCGAGCTGGATCTCGACGGCATCGTCTATCAGGAAGTCCCGCAGCCCGGGAACCCGCCGCGCGGCGACGGAGACACCGCACCGCGCACCGCCGCCGAATATGGCTACCTGAGCGGGAAGATCCTCGGCGCACCCGGTTACATGCCCATCACCGTCGCGCCGGACAAAGTGACCGCCGACCTCGTCCGCTCCTACCTGCCAGAGCAGGAAGGGCCCGCCCGCAAGAATCACGCGGCAGTCCACAGGTACGAGCTCCGCGCCCGCTTGCGCTCTTGTTCACCAGGTGAATGAAGCGAAACTCTTCGCCCATCTTATGGAAGCACCCGTGACCCGGCACGGCTGATCAAGAGAAAGTCGAAATATTCTCCAACAAATCTTGGGGGCGGCCCGTCATTTCAAGAGCGCGTTAAAAAAGTAACGCTTTTCGGTTGCCATGCAAACCGGGGGCGTTAAAATAATAACCCCCCCTCGAAACATACCTGCTCCCATGCCTGATTCAACCGACCTCAGCCGCCGCGAACGCCAAATCATGGACCTCGTCTTTGCCAAAGGCGAAGCGACCGTGAACCAAATCTGCGCCGAACTTCCCGACCCGCCGACGACGATGGCCGTCAGGCGCATGATGCATATCCTCGAGGAAAAGGGGCACCTCAAGCGCCGCGAGGAGGGCCGCGAGGTCGTGTATTCGCCGACGGAAGAAAAAGCGGAGGCCGGCATGAGTGCATTTCAACGTGTGCTGGAGACATTCTTCGGCGGCTCGCTGGAAGATGCGCTCGCGGCGCACCTCGTCGGGCGAAAGGATAAAGTCACCACCGAAGAGCGCACGCGCCTTGTGAAGCTCATCGGCAAGGCGAAAAAGGAGGGCCGTTAAGATGAGGGCCCTGCAATTCGTCGCAACCACGACTCTACTCGCATGAACCGCACACTTTTTTCAATCGCAGCGCTATTCGGCGCGCTCATGCCGCTCGTGTTCGACGCTACGCTCAAAGGCGCGGTGCTCCTCGCTACAGCGGCGCTTGTCACGCTCGCCCTCTGGCGCGCATCCGCAGCAGCACGGCATCTCGTGTGGCTCGTCGCCGTTGTGGCGTTGCTCATCGTGCCGGTGCTTTCACTCGCGCTCCCGCAGTGGCGCGTGCTGCCGCAATGGGCCGTGGTGGAGCAGGGGACGAAAGTGACCAAAGGGACTGAAGTGACGAAAAGGACAACCGCTCCGGCTGCTATCGAAGACCTGCAGCCCGTCGCCGAGGACGAGCCATTGCCCGAACGCACAGCCATCGCGAAACCTCTCGCACCTCGGACAGCCGCTGCGTCGTCTGCGCCCATCCCGCATCCTGCATCCCGCAACCCCACTCCCACGTGGCGCGAATGGCTGCCTCTCGCATGGTGCGTTGGCTTCGCGTTGCTCGCGATCCGCCTTCTCGCTGCGCACTTGCTGCTGCGGCGTGCAGCGCGGCGTTGCCCCGCGCTCACTGCGACGCCCGACGAAAAAATCGCCGCCGCTTTTGTCGATGCTTGCACTCGGCTCGGCATCACCCAGCGCGGCACGCTCTTGCTCGATAAAAAGCGTACGATTCCCGTGGTATGGGGCGTTTTCCGTCCACGTCTCATGCTCCCGCTGGAAGCCCGGGAGTGGAGCGACGAGCAGCTCTACTCGGTGCTTCTCCACGAGCTCGGGCACATCAAACGCCGCGACACGCTCGTGCAATGGCTCACGCAAATCGCCTGCGCGCTGCATTGGTGGAACCCGCTCGTGTGGCTCGCCGCCTGGCGTCTCCACGTCGAGCGCGAGCGCGCTTGCGACGACCTCGTGCTCGCCAGCGGCGTCCGCCCATCCGACTACGCGGAGCATCTGCTCAACATCGCTACGAATCTATCGCCCGCCCGCTGGACCAGCGCCTGCGGACTGGCGATGGCCCGGAAATCCTCGCTCGAAGGCCGCCTCCTCGCCGTGCTCAGCGAAAAGTTGAATCGCCGGGGCGTGACCTCCGCACTCGCCGCCATCGCGCTCATCCTCGGCGCGGGCATCGCCATCCCCATCGCGATGCTGCGGGCAGCGGAGGAGACATGGAACCCGCCACACTCCGCGCACATCGGCGGCAATGACTTCTCCACCTACAGCGTCCGCGACGGGAACGAAACCGCGTTCGTCCTCGCGTATCAAGGTGACTTCGATTCCATGTCATCCGGCGGCTCGAATTCCAAAACGCGCACATGGACAAATTCCGGCGAGATCACGGCGAAAAAGCCGGGCATCATCTTCTCGTTCCGCCGCGTCCACACCGCGCCGGACAAACTCACCCTCACCTCCGCGCCCTCTGGTGCCCGCGACCTCAGCAAGCCCGCGCCGCCGCCGCGCGATTTCGGGCAAAAGGAATACGACCTCACGAAAGGCCGCGTCTTCCTGCTCCGCGACGACGGCGGCATCCGCCAACTCGACATCGCCGCACCGCGTGTCACCGACCACGAAGGTGCGGACAAACTCGCGAAGCTCATCGCTCCCATCCCGCCGCAAGAGCGTGTGGCGCTGGATGCCAAGCCGAAGCACAAGGACGCCCGCGAGCTTTACGAAATCTGGCAGCGCCACGCGCGGGCGAATGGCGACATTCCCGGCGCGCTCATCGGCGAACTCGCAGCAGCGGTGAAGGTATTCATCGGCTACAACCCGACTTGGGAGACGGTGCCGAAGCTCAACACGCTGCTCCCGCGTCTCGACGCCACGCATGACTGGAAGTCCGCGGACGCCATCGCGCTGCTCGACGAAGTCGCGGCCATCAAGGATTCGCCACTCAGCATGGCGATGAGGAGGGGGACCAGACACGCGATTCGCAATGGCGAGGCGCTGCCGGAGAAGTTCGCGGATGCGCCATGGAGCGGCGGTAAGGCGAATGGCTTGCGCGTGGCTTGGGTGCTGGAGCCGGGCGCAGCGGAGCACCGCATCGGTGCGGCGCTGAAGGCGCGGCTGCTGGTCTGGAATCCGGGGGCGACTCCCGTCATGCTCCAGGTGCCGACGTGGCATCAGGGCGGGGTGAAGGCGACCGATGCGAAAGACGCGGAGGTCGAAGTCTCCGGCATCTCGTGGACGACAGTTGCGCAGCTTGTCCCGTGTCGCCTCGGTCCGGGCGAATACATCGAAATCTACACACCCGGCATCGGCTTCGGCCCGCGTGCGGGCATGGGGCCGTGGGCCGGGCCGCGCGTCGGATCGAGCGTGCTCGCGAAGCCCGGCGATGAACTGACGCTCACGCACAGCCCCGTGCCGCTCGACGGCAGCGAAGTCGGCATGAGTGAGGACGACCCGCACGTCATCGGCCCCGGCTGGTGGCTGGCGCACATCAAAGCGCGACTGAGCAAAGAGCTGCCGTTGCCCGCCGATGCCGCCGAACGCACGCGCCTGCTCGACCGCGCGGTGCGCGACCTTTTTGGCAGCGCCCGGACTGCGGAGGAAACCGCCGCTTTTGTCGCCGACAAAACGCCGGACCCACTCGACGCGCTGATAAAGCGTCTCGCGGCGCGCGAGGATGTCGTGTCGTTCAGTGGCAAACTGCAACCGGCCCCCGCGAAGTTCCGCGTGCTCGCCGCTGATGCGAACGCCGGCAAGCAACCGCGCGTCGCGCTCGGCCCCGGCCAGTATCCGCTGCCCACGGCATCGGCGGAGAGAGGCGATGCCACGCTCAAAATCGTCGGCAGGCCGGTCCGCGACCGCCGCACGAACGACGCTCAACTTATGTTCGAGGCGACGGAGTTCACAGGAGCACTCGCGCCGGACCCTCACAAACTCGAAGTCCCCGACGGCTGGGGCACATGGGCCATCGTCTGCCGCCCGAGCGACGGATTCCTCTACGTGCTGCACAAAGGCGGCGTGCGGAAGATTGACTTCACGAACCCGCGCAAAGTCACCGACACGCCCGCGAACGACCTGCCCGCAGAGTTCCGCGACGAAGTGAAGCGCCAGCTCGAAGCCGCCGGAGTCTCCGCCGAATCGCAGGCGGAGGTTTTTGAAAAGCCCGCGCCACCGGCGAAAACACCCGAGCCGAAGACCGGTGCCGTCTCGCCCGAGCCGAAAAACGAATACGCGCTCGCTCATTTCCGGCTCTTGCAAAAATACGCTCGTGAGAATAGCGACATCCCCGGCGGGCTCATCGCGTTGCTCGATAGGTCGCTGGGAGTCGGTTTAGTCACGAAGCTCGATGCGCTCGGAAAGCGGCTCGACGCCACACGCGACTGGACGGCGAAGGAGACGGCGG
>JBEBGK010000863.1:0-2270 GCA_040081515.1 Chthoniobacteraceae bacterium | reverse complement strand
TACGAAAATGCGATCACTTTTCTGCATGGGCCGCAACTTTACGCCGGAGCCGCGCGAACAGGGAAGCCCCGCGCCGCGCCGCTCGAATGGATGAAAGTTGGAAGTTGAACAGGACCGCGCCCCACTGGATTCTCCGCTCTATGCGCCTCCCTGTGCTGAAAACCTACAAGCTCCACATCGGCGGAAAATTCCCGCGCGGCGAGAGCGGACGCGTCGCCTCCGCAAAATCACCGGACGGCGCGCATCTCGCGAACTACTGCATCGCATCGCGCAAGGATTTCCGTGAGGCTGTCGTCGCCGCCCGCAAGGCGCAGCCTGGATGGGCGAAGGCGAGCGCGTATCTCCGCGGGCAGATCCTCTATCGCGCCGCCGAGATGCTCCAGCAGCGTTCGGTCGAGCTGGTGGAGGAACTGGCCCGCGGCGGCGCCACAAAGGCACGCGCCGAGGTGGATGCGTCCATCGACCGGCTCATCCACTACGCAGGCTGGACGGACAAGTTCCCGCAGATCTTCAGCACGGTGAACCCGGTGGCCTCGTCGCATTTCAATTTCACTTTCCCCGAGCCGACCGGTGTGGTCGTCGCCGTCTGCCCCGACTCCCCCGCCCTGCTCGCGCTCGTCTCGCTCGTCGCGCCGGCAATCGTGAGCGGCAACACCTGCGTGATCCTCGCGAGCGAGACCGCGCCGCTTCCCGCGCTGACGTTCAGCGAGATCGTGGCCACGAGCGATCTCCCCGGCGGCGTGGTGAACATCCTCAGTGGCACCCGCGCCGAACTCGCCCCGCATTTTGCAAGTCACATGGACGTGAATGCGATTGTGGACGGCGCCGACGATGAAAAGATCGGACACATTCTGCACGCGGGCAGCGCGCTCAATCTCAAGCGCTACGCGAAACGCACGCTGTCGGCCAGGGACTGGCCCTCCGCGAAGGCCGAGGATCCGTGGTGGATCCTCGACACCGTCGAGATGAAGACGGCCTGGCATCCCGTCGGCGTCTAGCAGCCGGCGGATCGAAACCCTTCCCGGCGCATGCGAGCACTGCTCCTCGTCCTCGACAGCGTCGGTTGTGGCGGCGCGCCCGACGCGGCTGCCTACGGGGACGCGGGCTCCCCGGAACCGGAGGCACACTGGGGCCGCATGCGCGAGTGGTCGATCGGCAAGGACACCACCACCGGGCACTGGGAAATCACGGGCGTCATCCTCGACCAGCCCTTCCGCGTTCTCCCCGCCTTTCCGCCCGAGCTTGTCACCGCCATCGAAAGCGAAGCCCGCGTCCATTTCATCGGGAACCATGCAAGCAGCGGCACGGTGATCCTCGACCAGCTTGGCCCAGAGCACCTGCGCACCGGCAGCCCCATCCTCTACACCAGCGCCGACAGCGTGATGCAGATCGCCGCACACGAGGCGGTCATCCCTCTGCAGCGCCTTTACGAAATCTGCGCGTTCGCCCGCCGGCATTGCGATGCCTGGCGCATCGGGCGCGTCATCGCCCGTCCATTTACCGGCGAGCCCGGAAATTTCACGCGGACCGCCGGACGGCACGATTACGCGATGCTCCCGCCGCGCACGGTCCTGAACGCGCTCGTGGATGCGGGGCATGCCGTGCATGGGATCGGAAAGATCAGCGACATCTTTGCAGGCAGCGGAATCACGACCAGCACACCGACCGCATCGAACGCCGAGGGAATGGCCGCAATTTCGCGCATGTGGCCGGCGCTCGACGGGCTGCTCTTCGCGAACCTCGTGGATTTCGACATGCTCTTCGGGCACCGGCGCAATGTGGCGGGTTACGCAAACGCACTGATCGAGTTCGATCGCTGGCTCCCGTCATTTCTCCTGCAGGTGGAGCCGGGCGATCTCGTCATCATCACCGCGGATCACGGCAATGATCCCACCTAGCATGGCACCGACCACACGCGCGAGGAAGTCCCGCTCCTCGTTCTCCACAACGGCAGGCTGGGGCCGCTCGGCACCCGGCAATCCTTCGCCGATGCGGCGGCGACGCTGGCCCGATTCTTTCATCTGCCGCCGTGGCCCGTCGGCGCGCCACTCTGGACCTGAACGCTGTCATGCACGTTCCCACGTTCATTGAGAAGAAACGCGACGGGCACGAGCTGCCCGCGGAGGAAATCGCGGAGTTCATCCGCGGCTACACGTGCGGTGAAGTGCCGGACTATCAGGCGGCCGCCTGGGCCATGGCCGTCTATTTCAAAGGCATGACGGCCACCGAGACGGGCGCCCTCACCCGCGCGATGATGCACAGCGGACGGG
>JBEBGK010000862.1:0-2272 GCA_040081515.1 Chthoniobacteraceae bacterium | reverse complement strand
AACGTCGGAGCCAAACTCCAGGCCGAGCAGGCCGAGGCCGACAAGCGCACCGCGCAGGCCCGCGCCGAGGCGCAGCGCGCGCAGGCCGTCGCCACCGAGCAGGAGATGCACGCGCGCACGCAGGAGATGCGCGCGAAGGTCGTCGAGGCCGAGGCGCAGATCCCGCTCGCGATGGCGGATGCGTTCCGCAGCGGGAACATGGGCATCATGGACTACATGAAGATGAAAAACGTGCAGGCCGACACCTCGATGCGTGAGACCATCGCCGGCACACCGCGCGGCCCCGAGGGCGGAAAATGATCCTGCTCGCCGGCATCGAGGGGAATCTGGTCTTTCTGATCGTCGCCGCCGCCGTCGGCGTGATCAACTGGCTGATGGAAAAGAAAAAGAAGGCTGGCTCCGATTCCCAGAAGCCACCGGCGGCTCCGATGCAGTCCACCACCAGTTCGGGCGCCGATTCCGAGCAGGAACGACTCCGCCGCTTCATGGAAGCGCTCGCGACTCCCGAACGACGCGGCGAGACGCCGCTCCCCCGGAATCAGCGGCGGGACGCCGCTGCCACATTGTGGCCTTGTGCGTGATCTTTTTGCAGAAGTCGTTGCCCTTGGCAAAGACCTCGCGGCAAAGGTGGACGATGTCCTCGGCGTGGGAATCGTCCTTGGCGAAGATGAGCGTCTTCGGCACGAGCGTGCGGCCGGGGAACAGCTCGGTCTGCACGACGTCTCGGTAGGTGCGCAGGATGGTGCGGATCTGGTCGGGCACGACGACGGAGCGGTCGAGGTCGGTGGGTGTGTAATCGAGATCGTCGGCGAGGACTTCCTGCCGGGCCTGGCGCGAGGCCTTGCTGCGGTGGTCGATGAGGAAACCTTTGTCCACCTTGCCGCCGGCCTCGGTGACCTTGGTTTTGATGCGATACACGTCGTAGCCGACATTCACGCCATCGGTGACGGCGCGCTCGTGGTTGTATTCGGCGACGCGGTTCTGGTGGAAGTAGGCGATGGTCTGCGGCGCGGGCGTGGCGGTGAGGCCGATGAGCGAGGCGTCGAAGTATTCGAGCACCTGCCGCCAGAGATTGTAGATGGAGCGGTGGCACTCGTCGGTGACGATGTGATCGAACATCTCGATGGGGACGGCGGGATTGTAGGCGATGTCGCGGGTGCGGGTGACGCCGAGCGCGGCGGCGATTTCCGCGCCGGAGAGATCATCCGCGCCCTCGGGGAGATCCTCGCCGCGCAGAATCGAGTAGAGCCGCTGGATGGTGCAGATGGTGACCCGGCAGACGGTATCGATGTGCGGCGAGGTGAGGTGCTGGACGTTGTAGAGCTCCGTGAAGAGGCGGTTCGTGTCCGGCGTGCGGTAGCGGTGGAATTCGTCGCGGGCCTGCTCGCCGAGATTGGCGCGGTCCACGAGGAAAAGGACGCGGCGGGCCTTGGCGTATTTGATCAGGCGATAGGTGAACGCGCAGGCCGTGAACGTTTTTCCCGCGCCGGTGGCCATGTGGATGAGCGCGCGCGGGCGGTCCTCGGCGAAGGATTTTTCGAGGCCCGTGATGGCTTCGATCTGGCAGTCACGCATGCCATTCGTGGCGAGCGGGTGCGCGGTGGGCATGGCCTTCAGCCGGGCGCGCAGGGTGTCAGGCTCGGCGGCCCACTCGGCCAGCGTCTCGGGGCGATGGAAGGTAAAGACGCGGCGCGAGCGTGGCGAGGGGTCGCGTTCGTCGCGGAAGAAGGTTTCGACGCCGGTGGATTCGTAGAGGAACGGGAGCGCGCCGGTGAGACCGGCGGCGAGGAAATCCGGGAGGCTCGTGGCGTAGCGGCCAGTCTGCGCGGCGACGGTCGATAGCGTGGTGCCTTCCTTCTTCGCCTCGACCACGCCGAGTGCTTTGCGGTCCACGAGCAGCAGGTAGTCACAGGGGCCGGTCGTGAGAGGAACTTCGCGAAGCGCGATGCCGCGGCCAGCGGAGAAGTCCACGGCCTTGTAATCCTGAACGACCCAGCCGGACGCGGTGAGTTGCGCGTCGATCTGCTGGCGGGCGCGTTGCTCGGGGGTCAGGTCAGGCATGGGACACGGCAGCAGAGGCGACAATGCGGTCTTTCCTACCGTTTGCGGGGGTCTTGCCTCTGGCCATGGCGCATTTCTTACCGGAAGGCGCGGGCGATGGCAAACGCGGAGAGCGGAAGGCGGAGAGCGGCAGATCCGGAACCCCTTCCTTTCGTGTTCCTTCGTGTCTTTCGTGGTCACTCCATTGCCTTTTTCTTGGAAAGAACAGGAA
>JBEBGK010000861.1:0-2273 GCA_040081515.1 Chthoniobacteraceae bacterium | reverse complement strand
GCCGGCCGCAGCCCGACCTCGAATCCCCGGTCCCATCGCGTCAGCACATGAAGCAGCCAGTGGTCGCCAGCCGCCGCGCTGAATCCCAGCGACAGCCGCGGCTGGAAGAAGTCGGTTCCTCCAAAAAGGAGCAAGCCCGGCGATGGGGTGTCCGTGTGCCAATAGCTGAGTTCGAGCACCGGCTGGAGGCCGACGCGCCAGAATCCATCCTTACTGGACGCCTCGAAGCCGCGTTGCGCCGACGCCATCGGAACGCCGATCGCCGTCAGGAAAAATACGAGCGCGGGGATTCTCATGAACTGATTGCCGGCATGGTGCCGTTTCCCGCCGGGTCTTCAATCGCGAGCAACTCGAAAATGGGAACCGCTGCCGAGATTCCCTTCAGGCTCACCTCGCCCAGCGCACGCGCCTGCGTCCCCGGTCCGATCCGCGCCAGCGTTTCCCGGTCCACGATCACCTGCTTCGCCGATGCATGACTGCAAAGGCGCGAGGCGAGGTTCACCCGCGCACCGATCACGGAGTAGATCAGCCGGTCGCGGCTCCCCATCCGCCCAGCGACCACGTGCCCGCTGGCCACGCCCACACTCACCTCCACCGGCAGCGCGGCGCCTTCGTTCATCCGCGCCCGTTCACGGATGAGTTCGAGCGCGCACACCGCGGCACGGCGGGGATGATCGCGCATCTCGATCGGCGCGCCGAAGAGTCCGATGAGCATGTCGCCGACAAAGTGCAGCACAACGCCTCCATGCCGCGTGACCACCTGCGTCAGCGGCGTGAAGTGAACGTTCAGGATGCCGATCACCTCGCGGGGCTGGCGGCTCTCGGACAGATTCGTGAAGCCGCAGATATCGCAGAAGATGATGCTCACGTCGCGGTCCTCGCCCCCGAGTTCCACCCCGCCTTGCAACAGCGTCTCGGCCACCCGCGGATCCGAGACCACATCGAGCAGGCTCCGGTAAGTTTCCTTCAAGGCGAGGCCCTTCGACATGTCGTTGAATGCGGTCGCAAGCTGCGCGAGTTCGCGGGGCCCCTTCAGTTCGATCGCCGTGGAATAATCACCCGTCTCAATTCTTCTCGCCGCAACCACCAGTTGCCTCACAGGTGCCGCGAGGCCGGAGGAAAGGAAACCCGCGGCCACCAGCGCAAACGGAATCGCGGCCGCGCCGGCGAGCAGCAGCTTCCACCTCAGTGCGCGCTGCTCCCGCAGATTCGGCTCGAGCGAAACCGCCGCAACCTGCCAGCACGCCGGGAAGAATCCCGCTCCACCGCCGCCGCTGAGCCGCCGCACGAACACCCGATGCTCGGCATCGCCGATTCGTATCTGACCCTGCCCTCCGCTTTCGATGATTCCATCCATCTGCGGCTTCACTCCGGCAGGCCAGCCGTCGCCATACAGGACGCCGTCCATGTAGAATCCGACGCGCATGCCTGCCACCGCGGCATCCGGCAGCCGCGCCGCGATGAGGACGATCCCCAGGTCGCCCTCCACGCTGTCATGGATCCGCGCGAAGACACACTCGGCGAGGCCGCCCGCATCCGGCAACGGAACGAGTCCCGAGGGCTCGTTTCCCGAGCGGAGCATGCGTTGCATGGCATCGGGCGACGGACTCCAGCCGAGCCGCGCAGTCGCGGGGAGTTTCTCCGCGCCGGGGATAGGGTTTCCCTTCACGTCGGACAGGGCGAAACTCCAGCCCTCGGTGACAGCGCCACCCTTCAGCAATTCGGCCCGCGCCATGTCGTACAGATTATCCGCCGACTCGCTGTCGGGTGAATCGCGCCACGCGATGAATGCCGCGAGCAAACGGACATTGTGCGCATAGGCCTCCGCAAGCCGCCGCGCCTCCCGGGCACGGGCCTCGCGCATCCGGAGCAGCGACGACTCCTGCTCGGCCAGCCTCGCGGCCTGCACGGAGTCGAAGCTCTCGCGGATCGACCGTTCCGCCAGAACGAACGAGACCCCCGTGACCACGGCCACGAGCAGCAGCATCGCGAGGAAGATTTTTTGGCGAAATGCCACGGCCTATTTCCCGGAAAAATTCACGTCCACCGCCTGACCCGCGCCGACCGTGATCACCCGCTGCCACGTCCGCTTTTCATCGAGCCAGGCCTTCAGCGTGTAGCTCCCCGCGGGAATCCCGCCCAGCCGGAAGCTCCCGTCCTCCGCGGTCCGCGTGAAGAACGGACTGTCCACCACGATGATGGTGCCGCGCATGTGCTCGTGGATCTCGCAGAACAGCCGCACGACGCCGGGCTTGTCGAACGTCACGACTGGA
>JBEBGK010000860.1:0-2277 GCA_040081515.1 Chthoniobacteraceae bacterium | reverse complement strand
GCGCTCCGGCATCCGCCGCATCTTCACCGCGTATTCGACCACCTGCCTGTCGTCGCCGAACGCGAGCTTCCCCGCGCGCCGCGCGATCGGCACGACGCCGAGATAGATCCACGGGCACAGCCGTTGATTCAGCGCCACCTCACGCTCGCAAAAGTGCCGCCGCTTCTCCAGCGTCGAGAAATCGAGAAAGCCAAAGTTCACCGGCTTCTTCACCTTGTAGGCATGCCGCCCTGCGAGGACGACCCACGCGGAGTGCGTCTGGATGAGGCGAATCCGCTTCGGCCGCCCCGGATACGAGCGCGGGTCGAGCAGGAACGCGAGAAGCCGCCTCTCGCTGGCCGGGATCGCATTCGCCTTCGGCATCGGAGCGCGACTCTACGCCGACGCCCCCCGCCCCGTCACCGTCGAAGGTAGTGCCTCATGGTGGATGGAACCACGAAGGGCATTCAAGCGAGCCGACACGGAACCAATTCCCCTCCTTCGTGATTTTCGTCTCCTTCGTGGCTCAAACTCAGCCTCCACTCCGTCGAACCCTGACTTGCCGCCGCTTCTCTTTTCCGCAAACCTCCCATCCTCTTTCCCTCCGCTCTCCGCCTTCCGCTCTCCGGTTTCCGCTCTCCGCTTCCCATCCCTTCATCCCAAAAAAGAACGCCATGCACATTCTTCCACTGCTCGCGGTCACACTGTCCTTGCAGGTCGCCGTCATTGCCCAACTCCCCGCCGCACTGAAGCCAAATGCGGACAAATTCGACCAGGACCGTGCCGCGCTCGAGGCTTTTTCCGAGACGCAGATGAAACCCGTGCGGGAGCGCTACCTCGCCGCACTTGCCGCGGCACAGAAGGCCGCCGCCGCCGCTGCGCGGACGGGCGACATCGCCGCCATCACCTCCGAGATTGAAGGCGTCGGCGCCAACGGCCTTACCGATCCCTTCCCGGCCGATCTGCCAAAATCGCTCGCACCGGATCGCCGGAGCTATCTCACCGCGGCTACCAACGTCGCGCGAACCGTCCCGCCGCGGATGCGCGAACTCGCCATGAAATACCTCCAGACACTCGCCGCTCTCGATGCAAACGCGATCCGCGCCAAGGACGCGGCCCTCATCGACGCGATCCGCACTGAGAAACAGCGCGCAATCGGATTCACGGAGGCCGCGGGCGGCGGGCAGAAGAACCGGAATCTCCTCACCAACGGCGACTTCTCGCAAGGGGACGTCGGCGGAAAGCCGCCGGGATGGAAGGACGAGGCGGGAGACGTCTCGGTCACCGACGCCAGCGTCGTCACCGAGGGCAATGAACGGTTTCTGCGCTTCCGCCGACTCCAGGCGCTACGTCGTGCCAATTATCTGCCTGAAAAGGAGATCGTCGTCCCCGCGCGGGCGAAGTGGGTGGAGTTCAGCGTGAAGATACGCGTCAAGGGCCTCGTGCCCGGCAAGGAATACCACATGCATCCCGGAGTCCACGTGACCGCTCGTGACGCCCGCGGCGAGGAACTCGGCGGCAAATGGGCGGCAGCGAAACAGGACGGCCCGTGGAAACGCTACACCGAGCGATTCCAGATTCCCCCGAATACAAAAATCGTGCGTTTCGCTCTCGGGCCTTTCGGCGCAGCGGGCATCGTTGATTTCGACGACACCGAGTTGGAATTCAAGTGACGCGCCCTGGAACTCCGGACGCCACCTCGGGCAGGCTTCGCAGCCATTCGCGTTGAAATTCCGGCGCGCATCCCTTTTCATCCATGCGCACCCTCCCCCTATGAAACTGCACACCCGCCGCCAGTTCATCCACCGCACCGCGGCCACCTCCGTCGCACTCGCCGCGCCATCCATCCTCACCGCCGCGAACCAGCCCGACAAAATCAACCTCGCATTCATCGGCCCCGGCGGCATGGGCATGAACCACGTCCGCACCTTCTGCACGCGCACCGACCTCACCTTCTCCGCAGTCTGCGACCCGGACTCCACCCGCGCCGCCGCCGCCGCGAAGACCATCCAGGAACTCACCGGCCAGACCCCGCGGATCGAAAAGGACATGCGCCGCGTGCTCGACGACCCCGGCGTGCAGGCCGTCGTCATCGCCACGCCCGACCACTGGCACGCACCCGCCGCCATCCTCGCCGCCGCCGCCGGCAAGCACGTCTATGTCGAGAAACCCTGCTCGCACAACGTCCGCGAAGGCCGCCTCATGATCGAAGCCGCGCGCGCGCACAAAGTCGTCATGCAAGTCGGCACCCAGAGCCGCAGCACGCCCCACGTCGTCGCCGCGATGGAAAAACTCCGC